>CAZZZY010000553.1:1515-4754 GCA_964658545.1 uncultured Acetobacteraceae bacterium
ATATCCAAATTGCCTTCATCTAGTGCAACAATTTCTGTGGAGGGAGCGATCGCATCATCTAAGGTAATTGATGGTTCTGCTGGGGCAATATCCAAATTGCCTTCATCTAGTGCAACAATTTCTGTGGAGGGAGCGATCGCATTATCTAAGGTAATTGTGGGTTCTGCTGGGGCAATATCCAAATTGCCTTCATCTGGTGCAACAATTTCTGTGGAGGGATTGCTGTCTGTAACAATTGCCTGTTCTGCGGAAACCACGATCGCTTGATCTAGCCTAATTGCGGGTTCTGCTGGGGCACTGCATTCCAAGCTTTTATAAAAAGTATATAGGTAATCAGGTGAATTTGATTCTACATTCTCCCCTCGCTTCCCCTCTTCTTCCTGGGAGAATACTTGAATTTGGACACTGTATTGCCAAGATTTACCGAGCAGATCCGACATCAAATCGCCAGTACAGCGCAACTCCCAAACTCCCGCATCGAAGTAGGTAAAGGGAATTACCGCCATTAAGCCTTCTGAATTGGTGCGACGCGATCGCTTAAAAATTCGCCGCGTTGGTTGAACTTCCTGGGTTGAAGAGTGAGTTACCCGTACTTCCACGTCTGTATTAGGAAGGCTAGAACAAGCCAAAACTCTATACTGCCCTTCCAAAATTTCCAAATTTGGCGATTCTAGGATATGCCACGAGCGATCGCCTTGTTTCTGTATCAGAAATTGCCAGTGTTCCATTGTGAGTGATGCCCAGACCGACGAGCCGCTGAGTAATATTGTGTATTAACTTGCTTGCAAGTTTACCCCAGTATTTTGTAAATGCACCCCTTAAATGGCTATCTACTTAACTCAGTTTTACTTACTTGACTTCTGGTTAGGTCTGTACGCTACAAGTGTCCTCTGCGATCGCCTCCGGTGGGCACAAAGGGCGATCGCAAATTACACTTAACCGTGCAGCACGCGCCCAACCTACCTGAAGCTTGTCCTCACGTTAGTGAAATGTGGGTGACAATGAGGATTTACAGGAGGGATTCGATGCTAGTCATTTTAATGGACGAGCAAATCCTTGCCCCTGAGCAAGTTTGCCAGTCTTGTTTACTCGCAGATGGGAGCGGTCAACCTCGTTGGCATGGGGGTAAACTACGTTGTGGTCAAGCCATTCGCAAACTTACTCAACAGCAGCCAGACCAGTACGAGTGCATGATGGGCTTTCGCATCGCCCATATAGAATAGTTGAATTTGCCAGCAATACCGAGCAACTGCGTTATCCTAAGCTCAGTAACTATAGAAATTTAACCACAGGAGAACGCATAATGTCTTGGCGCGGATCTACAACGGTTTCAGATCGAATTTTTGCTTCCTTGCCTTATTTGCTGCCCCTAGTTGATGGTTTAGTCTTTGGCAACTTTTTGTTGAATCAGTTTCCAGCACTACAAATTCTGCTTTTACCGCTGCAACCAGTGCTAATAATTTACGGTAGTTTAGGACAATTTGGACATATAATTGTATTCTTTGCCTTGTTTTTATTAGTGGTGAGAAACGAAAAAATCAGTCACTTCATTCGTTTCAACACAATGCAGGCGATTCTTTTGGACATAGTTATATTTTTGTGTTCCGTACTGGTGCAAGTTTTAGGACAGGTTCCTGGTACTGGCTTTGCAATAGAAACACTAGCTAACACCATTTTTCTAGGCGTTGTAGCAGCAGTTGGATATTCCGCCATCCAGTCTCTACTGGGACGTTATGCGGAAATTCCGGCGATTTCCGATGCCGTTTATATGCAGGTGCGTTAGAAGTTAACGGGCCGCTACGGTGTTTTCCAGGCGACCAATACCTTCAATCTCGACGCGGACGCGATCGCCTGGATGCAAGGGACTTACACCCTCCGGTGTACCTGTAAGCACCAAATCACCAGGTAGTAGCGTCATAACCTGACTAATGTAGGAAACTAAAACATCGGGGGAAAACACCATCTGATCGATACAGGCAGATTGGACTGGATTAGCATCGTCATTCACAAAAGTCTGCAATCTCGCTCCTGGATTTAATTCCCGCACAATCCAAGGGCCCAAGGGACAGAAAGTATCAAAACCTTTGGCTCGCGTCCATTGACCATCCAGTTTTTGTAAATCCCGCGCTGTTACGTCATTGGCGATAGTGTAGCCCCAAATTTTGGTTTGGGCTACCTCTGGTGTACATTCAAAGGCGTAATCGCCAATCACTAAAGCTAACTCTCCTTCGTAGTCAACTCTTTGTGACTGGGGAGGATACTTAATTTCCCTCTCAGATGGAATGATCGACGTGGGTGGCTTGAGAAAGATTAGTGGCTCAGAAGGTACTGGAGTTCCCATTTCGGCAGCATGATCTGCATAATTCTTACCCACCGCTACAATTTTTGAGGGAGCGCAAGGAGCCAGAATTTGGTAATTTTCTGGTGTCAAAGTTAAATCAGTGGGTTGTCCTTGTAACCAGGGTGGAGCATCTAGCACCTGCACATTCAGGGATAGTTGTAGTATCCCATAGTAAATCTGTCCTTCTTGATTTTGAATTCGCACGTAGCGCTGCGCCATAACCTTGATGAATATCCTTTTATTAGAAACTGTGAGTGGGTAGCAATCCTCAGTTAGCTTTTTAGCGAACCGATTGAGCCTTGAGCAAAAAGACTAAAAATACCCGTTGCGTCTTATCACTCCTCTTGCAGGTCAGCGAAAGGCTTCTTTTGGAATCAGCTAAAGAAACCTGGAGGTCGTGAGCCGACCTAGTTTTCATTAGGGACATCCAAAATAATCCAAATTTCGGCGATTTGGCTAATGATTCAAATTGAAAACTGGTAAGATTATAGTTCCTTGTTGCTTCAGATGTTGATGAATACTGGTATTTTAAATACAAATCAGGTATAAATTAAAATCAGCAACCATTTTTGTCCATAAGGAGACTGAAAAATATGACTACAAATTACGAAACAATGTACATCCTGCGTCCTGACCTGGGAGACGAACAGGCAGAGCAAGCAATTGCTAAATACCAGAATTTGCTTCGCGACCAAGGCGCTGAGGATATCCAAATTCAAAATCGTGGTAAGCGACGTCTGGCTTATGAAATCAAAAAACACCGCGATGGGATCTACATCCAGTTAAACTATACTGCACCTGCAACTGCGATCGCCCCCTTTGAACGCGCCATGCGCTTGAGTGAAGAGGTGATTCGCTATCTGACAGTTAAGCAGGATATCGCAGAGGAAAAACCCCC
>CAZZZY010000554.1:0-4745 GCA_964658545.1 uncultured Acetobacteraceae bacterium
CATTGGGCATTGGGAATTGTTATTCTTCTTGTACCCCTCCGCCCCTCCACTCCCCATTCCCTAGTTAAGAATGTAATTTCACCAGACACCTCTCGCCGTGGAAGCCCCTGCTTTCAAGCATGGGGGTAAGGCGTAGGCGATTTTAAGACGCTCGATGACTCGCTACCGCTTTGCTATCGCCGTCAAGTTGACTTCAAAAAGCATAAGCATATCCATCCTTTTTGTGAATTGCCGAACAATATTTATAACTGACACCTGATATTCTTCCTGCCTTAGTTGCGATATCGAAATTACCCGTGGCTCGACACAAAATACGTCCAACATATTCGCCAACTTTCTTGCCGCTAGTAACAACTGATTTGATGATGTCGCCAGTTTGAAAGCCAAAATGAATTTGTTTATTTGTGCGATGACGACTAGGAAATCCAAATTTATCAGTACCGCACATTTGGCGAGTACCATGACCATTAGCTGTAATTAACAATGGTTTAACTCCTTTGATATTTAAAATTGGTGTTGATTTGCCAACGCAAGCCGCATCTAACCAATGAGTTTTTCGTAGGTTTTGCTGATTACGGTTGAACTTTGTTAATCCTCCAGAACCTGTTTCTACAGGTAATTCAGTTACTTTTAAAACTTCCAGTAATGCGAATCTGGTTGTGTTTACTGCTGCTGCATCCGCCAATGGTTTTTTAGATTGTGCCAAGATTTTTGATAATTTAGCTGGCTCTTTTTTAAGAAATTCTTCAATGTCCTTAGTTCCTTTTTTGATGTTACATTTCTCGCAACTTAAAGTGAGATTTGATATCGAGTTACTACCTCCCTTTGTTCGCGGGTGAATGTGTTCAACTTGAAAAGGAACGTCTTTCACTCCACAATACGCACATTGTCTACTCCATTTTTCTAGTAGATATTCTCTGGTTTCATAACCAGCAAGAGTACCTTGTTGATATTCTTTCCCTTGGATATCTGGGTTACGCATTAACTGCATATCGAACCGGACTAACTCTTGGCTGATAGCCTCAATCTGTGCGAGTTTACGTAGTTTCTCAACCCAAGTTTTTATATTATTATCAACCCGACTTTGTAAGCTCGGCGCTAACCATCCTTTTGGGCGGGTTCTATTTAGGAATCTTGGCGCTCTATAACGAGTTTTTCTAGCGCGTCTACCCCGCCTTAGTTGTTTTCTAGATGTTAAAGCTTCTCTGATTGCAAACCCTCTATGCTTTAACTCAGCAGCAAATACAACTTCCCCTGTAACATCGTTCACTAATGCAATTCCTGTTGTTTTAGCTCCGGGGTCAAGCTTTAATCGTAATGGTGTTACTGGTGAATCTAGATGTGATTCTTTGAGAATTATTGTAAATGGAAAACGTCTGAAAACTGCTGCTTTTCCGTTTCTCAATAACTGTCTAGCTTGTGCCGAATGAATTGGGTCTAGTGGTCTATATCTAGTGTCTAAAACAAAAACTTTGGACATAATATTTTGCTCCTAAGAGCCTCCTTTCGGGTAAAGTTAGCTTAGATAATGTTAGAGGTCGGTACTATCCAAACGACACTGGCTTAACCCTTGTAGACCTGTTTAATCGTTCGGTTCTAGAGCGAGGGACTAGCTACGCATCCCCCGGTAGGTCTTAAACTCTTGCCTCTAACGTAGCCAATGAAGGCTTAATCTGGTCAGATGTGGGGCTTTTTCAAGCCCCCGCCTTTAGGCGTGGGGTTTCTGACTTGTTCGGCTGATTTGCTTTCACCTTTGGAGTTCCAACTGCGACGCACGGCTTCGACAAATTGACTGACACGAATTGGGTCAATTGGTTGCTCTATCCGTCCATGACGTTTCAGAGAACTGGAAACTATTACACCATCTGCTGCCTGCATCAATGTATCAATATTTTCCCAATTCGCCCCACTACCGATGAAAACTGGTGTGCCTGCTGCTGCACCACAAGCTAGTTCCAAATCTTCTAAGTTAGGAGGGCTACCAGTAGCCCAACCAGACAAAATAACTCCGTCTGCTAAACCCCTTTCAATGGTGTCTTTCACGGCGACTGTGAGATTTGGAGAACTCAATGGACGGGCGTGCTTCACCAACACATCGGCCAGGATTTTAACATCGCAGCCTAACTCCCGTCGATAGCGGAGTAGTTGATGGGCTTCTCCCTCAATTAATCCCTGATCGGTTGCCATCACCCCTGTGAGAACGTTGACGCGGATGAATTGTGCTTGTACACAACTAGCGATCGCCATTGCACTTTTGCCGTCGTTTCGCAAAACATTTAAGCCTACAGGCAAAGTCACCAAATTTTGTATCCGTTGCACCACGATGGTCATGGCACTCACGACCACAGGATCTACTTGGTTTTTGGTAAAGGGCGCATCGAAAAAATTCTCCACAATCAACCCGTCAACCCCTCCGCTTGCAAGGGCTGCGGCTTCTTGTTCGGCGCGGTCAATCACCGCTTTTAGGCTACCTCCCCAACGGGGTGAGGTAGGTAGTGGTAGCAGGTGAACCACGCCAATAATCGGTGAGCGAGTTTTAAATAATTGATATAAGTCCACGTCTTTAAATCCGCCTCGCAAAGTCTAGAGTCTAGAATTTTTTGACTATTGACTGTATGACCCTTGACTCCTGACTTTTCATTAACTAGTCAAATGTGTTTTATGATAGTCGGTTTATTGCCTCTTTCCTCAGATGGAAATTGGCGTGAAACCTCCCATAAGATATGTTAAGATGAAACTTGGCTACAAGAGGAGTTTGCCACTCACTAGACGCAAGGCAGCTTTCCGTGCTTTAGGGGTATTAGTCCGCGCACAGTCGCAGGACTAGCCAATCGCTAGGGTAACATTACTGCTTTATAAGCGTAGTCGCGAAGGCGATTTACCTGAGGGTAGCGACTTCTCACAACAAGCCCTTTGGGCGGCTTCCCGATGGGTAGGTTAACAACGCACACGCTGCGGTAATGTAAAATACCAATAGGCGAATTGTTAAAAAAGATTACAAGTGTCAAATGTACCCAAAGACACTTCAATTTACCCTGGGGAACAGATTGATAGGAATATCATAACATGACCTCTATTTTTATTTATTGATAGGGTTATGAGTCCACGGACAGTTACTAACAGTGGAAATCTGCCACTGTAGTGTTTTCATGAGGATGCTGATAGCAAAAATAGCGAAGTTAGCGCCGGAATGTTTGATAACAAGAAGAAAAAAAATGAAGATATTTTTCAAATATGGGTGACAAGCCAACAATTGCCATTTCTCACCTGGGCTGCGAGAAAAATCGAATTGATACAGAACACATGCTGGGAATGCTCGTAGAAGCAGGCTACGGTGTAGATACAAATGAAGAGTTAGCAGATTACGTTATTGTTAATACTTGTAGTTTTATTGAAGCAGCCCGGCAAGAATCTGTCAGAACTTTGGTAGAACTGGCAGAGGCAAATAAAAAGATCGTAATCACTGGCTGTATGGCGCAACATTTCCAAGAACAACTTTTGGAGGAGTTGCCCGAAGCTGTAGCTGTGGTGGGTACAGGCGATTATCACAAAATTGTCAATGTAATTGAGCGTGTTGAACTTGGCGAGCGGGTCAAACAGGTTAGTATCGAACCAACCTACATTGCCGACGAAACTACACCGCGCTATCGCACTACAACGGAGGGCGTAGCTTACCTCCGGGTTGCGGAAGGATGTGATTATCGTTGTGCATTTTGTATAATTCCTCATCTTCGAGGAAAGCAGCGATCGCGTACTATTGAATCTATAGTCGCCGAAGCGGAGCAGCTAGTTAGTCAAGGGGTAAAGGAAATTATTCTAATTTCCCAAATCACCACTAATTACGGTTTAGATATTTACGGTCAGCCAAAATTAGCCGAATTACTTCGCGCCTTGGGGAAAGTAGATATACCGTGGATCAGAATGCACTATGCTTATCCCACGGGACTGACCCCAGATGTGATCGCGGCGATTCAAGAAACACCAAACGTCTTGCCTTATCTGGATTTGCCCTTGCAGCATTCTCATCCAGATATTCTTTGCGCCATGAACCGTCCTTGGCAAGGGCGCTTCAATGATGGGATTATAGATCGCATCAAAACGGCGCTACCAACAGCCGTATTGCGGACAACATTTATTGTTGGTTTCCCAGGAGAAACAAGTGAGCATTTTGAGCATCTACTAGAGTTCGTTCAACGGCATGAATTTGATCATGTTGGTGTCTTCACCTTTTCCTCTGAGGAAGGAACCCCAGCTTACAAGCTACCCAATCAGTTGACCCAAGAAGTGATGGACGATCGCCGATACCAACTGATGGAACTCCAGCAACCGATTTCTCAAAAGAAAAATCAGCAGGAAGTAGGCAAAATCGTCGATGTCCTGATTGAGCAAGAAAATCCTGAAAGTGGTGAATTAATCGGTCGTTCAGGTAGATTTTCCCCAGAGGTTGATGGTCTGGTATATGTCAAAGGCCAGGCAAAGTTAGGAACCATCGTGCCAATAGCGATTCACCACGCTGATACATACGACCTCTATGGTCAAGTAGTCAATAACTAAGTTGTCATTCGTCTTTTGTCCAAAGTCCATTTGTTAAATGACCCTTACAGATTCGCCCTTATTATTAATGTCAACACTGCATTAATGGCAGTTTTCATGGGGGTTTACCTAAAACACTCACGGACTCGCTGGCATAACCTCTCCAAGAGTTGAGGCTACGCTATCGCCCTTGGCTTACTAATAACCAATGA
>CAZZZY010000555.1:0-4723 GCA_964658545.1 uncultured Acetobacteraceae bacterium
CTAAAGCCGTAACACACCCTACTTTTTGATTTACTTTATAAATGGTCTCTAAATTTTTTGTAAATAACTAGTACAGCATGGCGGAAATAAACCCACCATTATGAACCTTGAAACAATCATCATTTGCAGTTTTGAGAAATGGTAGGCGCATTTACGCCGCACGGTACTAGGACTAGCCCTTTCAAGGTTACCAACGAAGATACGTTGTTTCAGTGTGATCATCCTGAGTTATCCGCTCATATTTTCGGCTTTTTGAAGGTTGAAATAACCAATCTTCGTTCTGAATTTCACCACCTTGAAAGGGCTAGTCCTAATAACTATTAAGGATAACTTTCCTCTCGTTTCCCTTCTTATGCCCAATTCACAGCCCAACTCCATAGTGGCGGGCATTAGCCATTTATGAATTAATCTTTACTTAATCTTTTCTTATAAATAACTTAATCATTAGGCATAGATAATAACGAAGTAAAAAAAATACAATATCCCTCAGTAAATATTGCCCCTAGTAGGAATACTGATATGCTCAAGAGAAATCTCTTTCTGTTCTTGTTAGCATCATTTTTTGTTGCTCCTGCCGCCAACGCAGAGGTTAAGCTGATCGCAATTGGCAGCCTGAGTGGTAACATCAGTGACCTCTCCAAAAAAACCTCCGCTCCGCTCGAAAACGGTGTTTCGGGAAACCTCCTTGGTGGTATTGGGTCAGGAATAGCCTACACTGGCTGTAACACCTTCATCGCTATCCCAGATCGGGGCCCTAATGCCAAGGCATACAATAGCGCTGTGGATGACACAGCATCCTATATCAACCGCTTCCAAACCATCAGAGTGAAACTCGAACCAAGCCGATTTGGTTCGGCGTTACCCTTTATCCTTACTCCTTCTCTAATTGCCACAACCCTACTATCGAGCAATCATCCTCTCGACTACGGTACTGGGGTGGGACTGGGAGTACCAAGCGGTGTCCCAGCGCTGAATGCCAAGAATACCTACTATTTCACTGGACGCTCAGATAACTTCGATCCCAATAAGATATCAACCTATCCCAATGATGCCCGCTTCGATCCGGAGGGCGTGCGTGTATCCAATGACGGTGATTCCATCTTTATCTCCGATGAATACGGCCCTTATGTGTACCAATTCAACCGCGAGACAGGTAAGCGCATCAGAGTCTTTACCCTCGACAGGAAGTTCGCAATTAGTAACCTAAATCCCGTTGGTGCTATAGAAATTAGCGGTAACACATCTGGACGTGTTGCAAACAAGGGTATGGAAGGACTAGCAATTACCCCCAATGGCAAGACGCTAGTCGGCATAATGCAAAGTCCACTGATCCAGGATGGCGGTACTAATGGTGCCTACACCAGAATTGTTAAGATCGACATTGCCACAGGTGCCACCCAAGAATACGCTTATCAGCTAGATAATATTGGCACCTCAGCTAACCCGAAATACCCTACAGTAAGTGAGATATTATCCATCAACGATCGCGAATTCCTGGTAGACGAACGAGATGGCAAGGGGTTAGGCGACGGCTCTCAGGCTGCCTTCAAGAAGATATACCATATCAATCTGACGAATGCTCAAGAAGTAAGCAATATCACCGGAGAAAAGAACCTCGCAGGCAAGGCAGTTAGCAAGACCTTATTCCTCGATGTAGTAGCTACGCTCACTCAGAATGGGATCAAAGCAGAGGACATACCTGCCAAGCTTGAAGGTTTAGCTTTCGGCTCAGATGTGGTTATCAACCACGCGATCAAGCATACGCTCTTCATCAGCAACGATAACGACTTTGTTGGTACCCTAGCGCCGGATACTTACCATCCAGAGGGTATCGACAACCCAAATAAGTTATTCGTCTTCGCAATTGACGGTACTGACCTTCCGGGGTTTGTACCGCAGAAGATTAAAGGGGATGATGAATATCGTACCCCAGAATATCGAAAGGGAAGATGAATAAAAACTTAGATCCCCAACTTCTTTAAGAAGTTGGGGATCTGATGGGCACTGAGACTCAGCACTCTTTACTATCAGCAGATAGCTAAATTTAAACTCGACCTCGGAGAAACTGCGCCATTTCATTAGGAGTTGGCGACATTTCCAAAGCAGTTTCTTCAGTAATGCGGCCGTCTTGATAGAGATTGAGCAACGACTGATTCATCGTAATCATGCCGTCAAAGCTAGCTTGTTTCATCAACTCGCCAATTTCATCATACTTCCCGTCTTTAATCCATTCTTTAATTGCTTCAGTATTGATCAACACATCGTGGAAAGCAGCCCGCTTACCATCAGTTGTGCGACACAAACCTTGAGCAATTACTGCGACTAAAGACTCAGAAATTGCCACCCGCATTGCATCCTGTTCGTCACCAGAGTAGAGATTGAGAATCCGCTCAATGGTTTTCACCGCGCTATTGGTGTGCAGGGTTCCCATGACTAAGTGACCAGTCTGAGCGGCTTTTAGGGCGGTGTTAACTGTTTCCTTATCCCGCATTTCCCCCACCAGAATCAAATCTGGATCTTCCCGCAAAGCTGCTTTCAAAGCGTTGTCAAATTTCCGGGTATGCATTCCCACTTCTCGCTGTTTGACTAAAGACTTGCGGCTTTGATGGATAAATTCTATCGGGTCTTCAATGGTGATGATATGCTTGGCCATCTCCTTATTGATGTAGTCAACCATTGCTGCCATTGTGGTGGACTTACCAGAACCAGTAGGCCCAGTCACTAAAATTAAACCTTTGTGGTGATGGCAAATATCCCGAAAAACTGGGGGTAATCTTAACTGTTCCATAGTTAAGATTTTCAGAGGAATCAACCGCAACACCATTGCAGGTCCTCTAAGGGTGCCAAAAACATTAATCCGCACGCGAGCAAAATCATATTGAGTTGCTCCGTCAAATTCTAAGTGTTCTTCAAAGCGCTGAATTTCTGCCTCACTCATCACCTCCCGCAACCAACTCATAAAAGCTTCTTTATCTGTTTCGGGATAATCCATTGATTGAATTTCTCCTCGACTGCGGAAGCGGGGTACTTCATTTACACCCAAGTGCAAGTCAGAATATCCCTGATCGTAAGCTTCCCTAATTAACTTCTCTAAAGTTGGCCCCGCAGTGCTGTTTTTAGGGGGAACTGAACTAGGTATTGGTGGTGGACTAGCCGGACGATGACCTGCAACAGGCGCATTGGTACTCCTATCCATTGACATATCCAATGTCTGTGTCATCTGCCTCTGCGTACTAGAGTTTGGGGCTGGGGGTGGTGGTGGCGGCATTGGTGGCAGGTTACGTCCAGCAGCAGAATTAGAATTGGATGGAGACTGTGATTCTGTCATATATCTTCACATTTGGCAGTTAAAAGGTGGAATTAGCGATAAGTCAAGTCACTGGCTTCGATGACTTTTGCAGAATGCTTGTGTACAAGCCCTAGCGGTGATGGGAGCCGATTGAAACTCTAGAACCACGGTCAATCCATTTCATCCTCTTCAATTTGTATCTTTTGTTTCTGAGATTCCGACTATCCAGAATATTTCAATAAATTATGTAACTTATATAACCTGGTTTAACACATCCAAGTACTTAAAAGACCTCAGCAGATACACATAGATTGCATAGTAACTTATAGTACCTTTTGGTAAAACGTAAATATTCTCAGCCCTCAGATGAGAAATCTATCCCAGGCATGGATACGAATTGCCAGCAATTAACAGCACAAATACTAGCAGGTCGCTTAATTCAGCCCATCTATAAATTATGAGAACTATTACTAAATTTTATAAGAAATGTTAATTTGAATAGGAGTGATATCTCAATATAGTTCGGATAAGCATTCTTCACCTCCCTTGTGATTTAGGAAAAGAGTAAGGAGAAAAGGCGAAAGGTTTGAATTTACCCTTTTCCCTTTACTCTTTCCCCCTTAAATGAACCATATTGAGTGATCTCCTTGGGGATCAAGGTTAAAAGCCCTCATTTTTAGTTTTTATGTCTCAAGATAGATGTAGAAAACGAGTTTTTTTAATAGTGATAAACTTTACTTTATATTCACAATTACAAAAAATTAACTGTAAACTTTAGTAAACAAATGCTCATTTTCCTGATTAGTTTTTATATACTGAATTTCACTGAGAAACAAAATCAGTTTGCTCGTTAAAAGCGAGATATAGCTGGAATTAAAATTTGCTGTGTATTTTCGGGAGGAAAAGTCATGGTTTCTGCTCAAAGCTCTAATCAAGGAAAGACCTACTCCTTGTTGATGATTAAAAGCTTTTTAATATGGACTTTTACATTGGCAGTATGTTTGTTGGTTGTCGGTTTTCCGCTAGTTGTCTTGATGGCTACGGTCGGTTGTCTACTGTCGATTATCTTGCAATCTGTGATGCCTGTTAGTGCTGTTTTGCTTGTAGCAGGGGCTTTAATCATGTTTAATGTTATGGCAGTTGTATTGGCTGCGGGTGTACTCACTCTTAAAGGAGTTCATCCTAATGAAGTCAAATGGTTAAGCTGGCTGCATGGAGAGGCAGACAAAATGCAGACTACTGTTTACGCTGCTTGCCCTTTAACTTGTGAGATAAAAATGTAGTCATTACAAGTGAATTCGACAAACAGTGCGTCTGCCCGGTTAAGCCGGGTTTTTTCATGCTTTTTGTGTGATTTATCCTTTTATATTTATGGTTTGTGTGATGATTAACCGCCAGACTATTGACTATTGACCATAGACCATTGACTATAAC
>CAZZZY010000556.1:0-1956 GCA_964658545.1 uncultured Acetobacteraceae bacterium
TGAAGCGATCGCAACGCATTAGAGTGTTGGCACGAAATATTTCTTTCTCGTTGACCATTACTACCCAGCGTTGCGTTAAGTGGTTATCGTCATAGCTGATGCTGGCCACCAGTTGATTACCAGCGTAATATTCGTAATCAGAAAACGAGATTTCGACTATTCTGAGGGGTTCGGGAGCAACAGCTTGGGCTTGGTCAGCGATGTAGCTGTCGAGTTCGGCTTGAGCTACGGCTTGGTTGTCAACTTTCTGAAGCTGGGTGGATTGGTGGGTGATGATTGAACCTGCTGAAGAACCTCTTTTTGCTCTAAGCTCTGTCTCATTTTATAAGCGATGCGTGCGGTGGGTTACGCCTACGCATTTAGCACCTACATTCAAAAGCTGTGTTGTGATTGACTTTGAGCAAATACCATTGAGCTAGAGGAGGTGGAAAAATGAATAAACCACCCCGTAAGCGCAACAAAGCCACCTCTGCCGCATCTACCGATTCAACTTCAGCAGCTAACTCTGCAAACGAGGATATCTCCCAGCAAGTAGACCCAGGTTCAGCAACAATTACAGTTACGGCTGTTGAAGTTCCAGATTTAACAGAGGAAGAACAGCGCGATCGCCTGCACCTGGAGCGCCGTGTGGAGAGAGCGTTTTTTGAGGCGGGGAAAGCGCTGACGGAATTGAGGGACAGACGGCTTTATCGCTCCACACATAAAACATTTGAAGATTATTGCCGTGATCGGTTTGCTCATAGTCGCCAACAGTCAAATTACTTGATTGCCGCAGCAGGTGTTTACGAAAATTTGACAACCATTGGTTGTCAAAATGTGGCAGATGAGAATTTGACAACCAATGGATCACAAATTCTGCCCACGAGTGAGCGCCAAGTGCGATCGATGACAAAGCTTGAACCCCAGGAACAAGATGCAGTCCTTGAGCGATCGCATCAGTCGAGTGTATTCAGACTCACTGGAGGAGACAGTCAAAAATCTGTTGCAGTCGTTGGGGAAGCTGAATCGACCCTATCTTACTGCGATGGAAGAGAAATTGTTGAGTGTTTTGGAGTCTGAAGATGAGGGAAGTTGAAGAAGAATTCAGTTTATTCATCCACCAGTCGCACAGAATACCCAACTGAATTCTGGCTCCTGACTCCTGAATTCTGTTTAGATAACCTCTAAACAATTTTGGCAATTTGGCATCCAATAGCTTTGGGTTGCAGTTTCAATGGAGATATCACCACAATGGGACAGCGAAGAAGTTGTACGAGGGATAGGGCAAAACTTTCCGCTTCTGGTGTCCCGTGCTATGCCAGTTGTCAAACGAGTGCTGTAGAATGGCTCTACATAATTAATACAGCGCTCAACAGAGTTCAGTTAAGGCTCTGCAACTGGCTAGAAATGAACAAAACCAGATAGGATTTCAGAAGATGTAGATAGCTGGCATTGCTTCCTTGGCGATCGCTCGTCTGTGATCATCAGTTGAGTGTTCAGTATATTAATATACGTTTCAGTAATACATACAGAAGTTTTTGGAGTTGTTGGGGAAGCTGAATCGCGCTTATTTGACAGCTTTGGAAGAAAAATTGTTGAAGGTTTTGGAGTCGGAAATTAGAGATTAATGCAATAAAGAAGCAATGCTTTCTGTGATTCGTTGTGGTATTAAATTAATATAATCTTGCTGTGGTTTAATATTTCTGCTCCCGGTTATTTGTAGAAAGTAGTAATTTATGACAAGAACACAACAACAAGAAATAATTGATTTACGGGCATTGAATTTAACACCCAAACAAATAGCCCGAAAATTGGGTATTAAAGTGTCAGATGTCAATGCAGCGATTCAAAATCAAGCACAGCAAACCACATTAGATAGATTGACAAAAGGAGAGCTAGACCCCGTATATCAGTGTTTAGCAAGCGAGAGTCTTATCCAATTGTTACCGAAAATCCCGCCAGAAAACAGCATCAAAA
>CAZZZY010000556.1:1966-4718 GCA_964658545.1 uncultured Acetobacteraceae bacterium
TACCTGTAAAAAACAATGACGATATCGATCGCGGTTTAGGATTGGTAGTTATTGCAAGAGTTGCTCGATACAATCAAATCACGGTCTGTAGCTACCTTTTAGATATATGGTGCTTGGGCGTTAAAGATACCATACCACCACGTACAGTAGACAGGATAAAATTTAAAGAATTTACTGAATCACTATTCGAGCCATTTCCGGGAAAACCGCACCTTGTTCCACTTGAAGTTGCTCAAGGGATGATATTTAGTGCTTGCGAATACGCAGAAAGCTTAGGGTTTCAACCACACAAAGACTTTTCTAAATCGCGATCGCACATCGGAGAATGGGATGGGACAATACGTATTGAATGTGGTCGTGACGGGAAACCATTCTATGTCAATGGCCCCCACGATAACCCGAAAAAAATCATGGAAACATTGAAGAGAAGTAGAGGTGAAGGTAATTTTGATTTTCTGATTGGTTCAGATCCTATTGAAAAGAATTTTTGGTAAATGCAATTAAGCTGTTGAGTGTGATAGAGAAAGAATACGGGTTCATCTATAAACCAAGGGCTAGGAGAAAACAGGTAATGCAAAGTTCCAGTGACATTTCCTGGATAGTTCAGTAATTTTTCAGCATTGGAAACCTCTATTTCCATACAGGCAATATATTTATCAAGGAATTAAATTGCGAGTTCCTATGGATATAATTGCGAATGAATTTCTGAAATTGAGTAATTTTCAACGCGCTTGGGAAAAAGTAGCTGAGAATCGAGGTTGTGCAGGTATAGATGGAGAAACTATTGATAAATTTGCAAGCAATCAAACTATTAATATTTATCAATTGCGAGATGCTGTTAGCAATAGTACATACCAACCTCAGCCTTGCAAGCAGGTAATTATTCCCAAAAAAAATGGCAGTCGGCGAGAGTTAAAAATACCGACAGTGCGGGACAGAATTGTTCAGCAGGCTTTGCTAAATGTGCTTTATCCAATAATGGAGGACAAATTTTCAGCAGCAAGTTTTGCTTATCGCCCTAATTTATCATATCTCAATGCAGTGGAGAAAGTAGCTGAGTTGCGAGACAATGGTTATTGTTGGGTGTTAGATGCAGATATCGTGAAATTTTTTGATAACATTGTTCATCAAAGGTTATTAAAAGAAGTCAGAGTTCATATAGATAATTCGGGAATTTTATGTTTGATTAAATCTTGGGTATCAGTTGGTGTATTAACTGAAGAGGGAGTGGTATTACCCCAAAAAGGTATTCCGCAAGGTGCAGTAATTTCGCCGATGCTGGCCAATATTTATCTGCATGAATTTGATGAAATTATCACCGCAACAGATTTAAAACTTGTGCGCTATGCAGATGATTTTCTCATTTTAGGGTCTACTCAAGAGCGGATTTTACAAGCACAATTAGAAATCATCAGTCTTTTGGATTCTATGGGATTGATGATGAATGCCGAGAAAACCCAAATTACTAATTTTGAGCGGGGTTTTCGGTTTTTAGGTCATGGTTTTTTAGAAAATGCGATTTTCCCGCTAGATGTTAACTCAGAGAAGCTGAAAGCTGGGATAGAGAAAAGTAAAGGTAAAAAAAAAGTCCCAACATTAAACAAGAAGCCCAAGCAAAGAATATTGCAACCTTAGAAGTTGAGACGATATATATCCCAGAGATACAATCTAATATCGCGTCTCTACACCAACCCTTTATTGCAGAAAGAGAAGCTCAAGAATTATCTTCAGACAGCGACAAAGAGGATATCACACCTTTTCAAAAAAATATCTGGAATCGAGAAATGGCAGCTATATATTTAATTGAGCAAGGAACGTCAATATATAAAGACTATCAACGCTTTATTATTCATGTCTCCGAAAAATCTAAAATAGAAGTCCCCGTTCGAGAGGTGGAGCAAATTATCGTTTTTGGCAATATTCAATTATCAACCCATGTGATTAATGCTTGTCTTCAAGAAAAAATTGCTGTGCTATTTCTCAGTCAGTCTGGTCAATATCACGGTCATTTATGGAGTGAAGAATCTAGCAATTTAGATAATCAATTAATGCAAATGCAAAGGCGGAGTGATGATTATTTTCAATTTAGCATATCTAAAGCGATTGTTTTAGGGAAGCTGATGAACTCTAAGCAATTATTAATGCGATTTAACCGCAAGCGCAAACTAGTAGAAGTTGAAAAAGCTATCTTCGGAATCAATCAAGATATTGATTCGCTAGATTTTGTAGATAACTTAGATTCATTGCGTGGTTATGAAGGAATCGCCGCAGCTAGATATTTTCCGGCTTTTGGTAAGTTGATTACCAATTCTGCTTTTAGTTTTTCTCAAAGATTTCGTCAACCACCAACCGATGCTGTCAACTCTTTATTGAGTTTTGGTTATACTCTTTTATTTAACAACGTTTTAAGTTTTATCATTGCAGAGGGGCTTTCTCCCTATTTGGCTAATTTTCACTATGGTGAGAGGCAAAAACCATATTTAGCGTTTGATTTGATGGAAGAATTTCGCTCGCCTGTCGTTGATGGTTTGGTTTTAAAGGTGATGAATAAATATTTATTTAAACCACAAGATTTTGATTTGGTTCCCAGTACGGGAGGAATCTATTTAAGTCAATCTGCGCGAAAAGTTTTTCTGAAGCAATTTGAAACTCGAATGAGTGAAGAAGTTTCTCATCCAGATTTGCAATCTCCAGTAACTTATCGTCATGCGATTCAGTTGCAAGTGAGGCGATATAAGCGTAGCTTGTTATC
>CAZZZY010000557.1:0-4707 GCA_964658545.1 uncultured Acetobacteraceae bacterium
GGGCATTGGGAATTGGGCATTTGGCATTGGGAATTGGGCATGAATTCTTCCCAATACCTAACTCCTAACTCCCCACTCCCCACCTATGCAAATAATTTCAGAAATCATATGTAGTGGCGATTATGAGTCACTCAATCACAATCAAGGAGTTTTACCATGACATCAGTAATTAATACAGAACAGAAGGCGCATATTATTCGGGATGATAAAGAAGCGATCGCTATCGCTCACGACTTAGCAGCTGAATTTGCTACAGGCGACTCAGAACGCGATCAAACTCGGCGTTTACCTGCTGAGGAAGTGGAAAAGTTCTCCCAAAGCGGATTGTGGGGGATTACAGTTCCTAAAGAGTATGGTGGGGCTTTTGTATCAAGTGCAACTCTAGCAGAAGTAATAAAAATCATCTCCGAAGCCGATTCCAGCCTCGGTCAAATTCCCCAAAACCACCTCTACATGGTGGAAGCAGTTCGCTTGGATGGCACCGATCAGCAGAAAAAGTTCTTCTTTGATTTGGTTCTACAAGGTAAGCGCTTTGGTAACGCCTTCTCGGAAGTGGGTACTAAGTCTGTTACTGATGTGCAGACAAAGTTACAACCAGATGGTTCTGACTTCGTACTCAACGGACGCAAATACTACTCTGCTGGGGCACTACTAGCACATTGGGTTCCCGTCATTGCTAGCAATCCAGATGGTAAAACAGTGGTGGCATTTGTCGAAAGAGATGCCCCAGGATTAACCCTACTCGATGACTGGACGAGCTTCGGACAGCGTACCACTGCTAGCGGCACTACCATTATTGAAAATGTGAAAGTCAAGGCAGAACACGTCATACCGCACTACTTAGCCTTTGAAAGGGCCACACCAATGGGTGCGATCGCGCAAATTATCCAAGCCGCCGTAGACGTGGGAATTGCCAAAGCCGCAGTCCGTGACACCATCCACTTTGTCCGCAAATATACTCGCCCTTGGGTTGACAGCAATTTAGAAAAAGGCTACGAAGACCCCCTGACGCTATACAACTTAGGCAACGTGCAAATCCAAGTTCATGCTTCTGAAGCATTGCTGCGGCGTGCAGGCGAATTTCTTGACATTGCCAACGAGTCAGGTTTAGAAGAACCCAAGGTAGTTGAAGCATCAATTGCAGTTGCTGAAGCCAAAGCATTAGCCACCGAAGCCGCAATCCTAGCTACCAACAAGTTGTTTGAACTAGCAGGTACTAAGTCCACATTGGAGGAATTCAACTACAATCGCCACTGGCGAAATGCCCGCGCCCACACACTCCACGATCCCGTGCGTTGGAAATATTACGCTGTTGGTAACTACTTCCTCAATGGCGTTTACCCCCCACGCCATCCTTGGCTGTAATAGATGCATTCTTTATTGGGGTGAAGTAATTTTGGATTTTAGATTTTAGATTTTGGATTAGAAAATATTTTCAATCTAAAATTACAAATCTAAAATCTAAAGCTCGGTTAAGCATTCAGTTACAAGTAATATTTATGAGAATGCTTTGTCACTGACAAATTCAACATTATTTAAGTTGAGAATATGAGCGTTGTAAACCCAACCCAGAGGCGGAGCGTTTGGAAAAATCAGCCATTTAAGGGACTGCTTTTCATTGCGGTAATTGCTGTTATTAGCTATATTTTTGAACTCATCTTTGGTCAAATTATTCAGCTAAATGTGGGAACAAAATTGACCTATATCACAATATGCTTTGTCTGGTGGTGGCATCTAGGTTTTTCCCTCAATGGCTATCCAGGCTCCCGCTTTTCCTCTACCCGATTTGGACGTGGAACAGTGAATTTAGTAATCCTATTGGCGCTAGTTTACATAACTGGAGAAGCTTGGAAATTTTTCTTTACAAAAGCAACTTTTGTTGATACACCTATTGGCTTGTGGGGACAAACAGCAATCATCACAGCAGCCGCCAGCCTGTTCTTCTTTGATAACACAATTGTCACCACCGAGGAAGTACGCAACTGGCATCCAGTGAGCGGTTTTCTCAATATCTTTTTTGCCATCTTCTTTATTGCCCCTGCACTTACCTTTTTGCCAGCAATGTGGGGACTGCAACCTTTTTATATCCCTTGGTACTGGTATCCTTGTTCCACAGTGTTTGGTAGTTTTTTTGAACGTTGGCCTTTAAACAAATTGGAACTACCGCAGCCACGTTTAGGGTTACTCCATGCAGGTGTTGTTTTATTACTGACTCTGATTACAGAATTATTCCTCAAACAGCTAGGAATGGATTTGTTTAAAACAACAACAGGCCCAACTTTTGCAGCAATTTGGACAACAGTTGGTTTAGGCTTTGTTTGGCAATTCAATATGTGGCCTTTTACAGAGTTATCACAACCCACAAAAGGTATAGTTGCATCTGTTGCTAGTTTAATAATTTCGGTCTTATTGTATCTGGTAACAGTATCTCTGGTAGGTCAAGAAAATATTATCCAAGGGCTTTATTGGTGGTTTAATATCCTTTGGGTTCAAGTATTCTTAATGGCTCCTGGATTATACGATGGAATTAGCCTTTGGCAGGATGTACCGCCAATAGTTGAAGAACAGCAACCCCTCAGCTTGAATCGTGAAGGACGCTAAAATAATTCTTAATTAGTAATTAGTTTAGGACTTACGCAAAAACCCTCTTAAACTCTCATTTCTCCGTGACCTCTGCGTTCTCTGTGGTTCGTTTTCTCTTATCTGTACGAAGCAAGTGGCGTTTGAAGAACGAAACCCAACATTTTCATTGATTTGTTGGGTTTCACTTCGTTCTTGCTGAGATTATCTAAAAGGTGAAGGTCGTTCTTACAGTGCCAATTACCGCATCCTGATTGTCATTATTTTGACCAGGGGCAGTTATCCAAATAACGCCAGGGGTAATGGCAATGTTATCTGTAAGCTGATACTTGTAAAAGCCTTCAATATGTAAGGATAAATCGTTTGCAGGTGCTGGATTACCACCCCGATATGGTTCTGCACCCACAAGAACGCCACCAAGGTTGCCTTCTTTACCTAAATCTGGGAATGCCAATCCCAGAGCATAGTACCAAATATCTGCACTACCACTACCTGCCAGATTCTTGGCGTTAGTGTAGCCAAAGAAGCCATTGACTGCAACTTTAGGACTAAATTTGTAAAAAGCCTCTGCTCCATAAGAGTTTGTAATCATTGTATTAAAAGGAGTGTTGGCCTGTGCAGTTCCGACGATCGCTCCACCACTACCAATATCAAATATCGCTCCCCGATTTTGGTAGGCATTTACATAAGTCAAGCCAATGCCAGAGTTATTATTGGGTTTCAATAATAGTTGTGCGATCGCACCATATTGTCCATCAAATAGGCCGCTCCCTGCTTGAGGACTGGCATGATCTCCTGCTAAATAACCCAAGCTCAATACTACTTTGTCACTGAGTTTGTAATTGATTCCTGCACCAGCACCACCACCAATTCTATAGATAGGGCTGGAAGAAGCAAATTCTGTCAGAGCGCGACCGCCTCCCGTGGCACTATCTAAATAGGGGCTGAGAGTAGGAATGAAATCAAAAAATACTCCATTTACTGCTCCTACGTAGGCCTGTATTTTGTCTCCAATCGGGAAGTAATAAGCGAGCCAATCAAGAAAATCATTGTTGTTGGCTGGAGAGAGATTAAAGGTTTCAAGTCCTTCTGCTGTACCATTTGGCAATCTTAAAGTAGTGGCATTTCCAGCAGTTAAACGGACGTTCAAAGTGTCTCTACCTGTAAAACTACTGTTGAAAACGAGGCGGACTCTATCTTGAAAAACTGTGTTGCTATTATTAACAGAGCCACTGAAGGCATTTGTGATGGCGAAGATTGCTTCTGCGGAAAGTTTTGTAGTTGTTGAAAACTGATGTGCTTCGAGTTCAGCAGTGCGAGATTCTAAACTATCAACGCGACCCCGGAGAGTTGATAGTTCAGCAGTAAATTCTTCTTGCAGCCTTTTTACGGTACTTAAGTCTTCTTTGGTAACTAAGTCAGATGTAGCTGTTGCAATTAGCTCGTTGATCCGAGATAAACAAGCATTTAAGCCTGCTGCAAATTCATAGCGAGTGATGGCGCGGTTTCCCCGATAAGTACTATTTGGATACCCCGCAATACATCCATAACGCTCTACTAAAGACTGGAGTGCTTGAAAAGCCCAATCAGTTGGTTGCACATCTGAAAACTGAGATACAGATGTTACCTGAGACATACTGTTTGTTTGTAGAACACTTGCATCACTATTGATTGCAGGAATTTTAGGTGTTTGTGCAATAATTGTTTCTGAAGAATTGTCCGTTGGTATATTTGTTTGAGTCCTAGCTACTAAATTACCGTCTTCAGCATAAGCTGATGTGCTAGCTAGCAAAGTAGCCCCCACAATTATCGATTCCATGAATAAACTATGAAATGAACGATTGAACATTTCTATCACTCCTCATATTTTTGGTAGGGAAAATTTGGTGAATGCCATCAGGTACTTCAGTGAATACTTGGCATTTTAATCTGCATATTTCAGTGGAGAAAAAACTTGATTTTACAAAAATATAATCCCTATATATAGCGGTTCTCAATTGCATAGAATAAAGACCTAACAATAACAGCCCCAACCCTTGTAGCGTTAGGGAGTAAGATTCCATTCCTCTCTCTAGGAGAGAGGAATGGAAGTGAGGTCAAAGTGTATTTTCCATTCGAGAAGCGCTA
>CAZZZY010000558.1:0-4699 GCA_964658545.1 uncultured Acetobacteraceae bacterium
AAAGTTCAAGCATCGCCAAGTTCTACAACTCAAGCTCAATATTTTGTTACAATGCATACAGACGAGGACGCTTAAAAACCCACTAGCCATGACCCAAAACCTATCTCAAAAGCCCATTGTAATTTCCCCATCTATACTATCAGCCGATTTTAGTCGTCTGGGTGACGAAGTTCGCGCCGTAGACGCGGCTGGAGCAGATTGGATTCATGTTGATGTAATGGACGGTCGTTTTGTACCTAATATTACGATAGGCCCTCTGGTTGTGGAGGCGATTCGTCCGGTTACGACCAAGCCACTGGATGTCCACTTGATGATTGTGGAACCAGAAAAATATGTAGAGGCATTTGCTAAAGCGGGTGCCGATATTATCTCTGTACACTGCGAACACAATGCTTCGCCACACCTGCACCGCACCTTGGGGCAAATTAAAGAGCTTGGTAAGAAAGCTGGAGTTGTACTTAATCCTGGTAGTCCTCTAGAGCTAATTGAATACGTTCTAGATTTGTGCGATTTAGTACTGATTATGAGTGTCAACCCTGGTTTTGGTGGTCAAAGCTTTATCCCTGGTGTAATACCCAAAATCCGCAAGCTGCGTCAAATGTGTGATGAACGCGGTCTTGACCCTTGGATTGAAGTGGATGGTGGACTGAAGGCAAATAATGCTTGGCAAGTTTTGGAAGCGGGAGCTAATGCAATTGTCGCCGGTTCAGCTGTCTTTAACTCTAAAAATTATGCTGAGGCTATTACATCAATTCGCAACAGCAAGCATCCTACCCCAGAATTAGCCAAGGTTTAATTCATTTTTGGATTAATCAAGTAGGGTGGGCAAATTGCTCATCCTATTTCTATTTACACATAAAAAAACTGGAAGCTATTCAAGTTTTGAACTTCCAGTAGTTTTTATATAGATTGAAAATTTAGAAAGCAGAGATAATCCAGGTTGGGAGGACTGGGATTATAATAGTCGAAAGAGAAGCGTATGACCTACTAGTTCCACCAGCCACAACAACAATTTAACCGTAACTTTATCTATTTCCGTTCCTGTTATTGGTGTTAAGCGTTTGCTTTATTAACTAAAGCAACACCAACCACAGTATAGAAAGTTTTATAAGCATTACTCGCATCGTCTGCAGTCAATGAAAGCTGTATAAAACTTGGATTGGGGGAATCCACCTCCCCAAATTCTCTTTGCTCAGACTTTCTCGAAAATAGACCCACCAGTAGCAACGGTTGAATCATTGGTTTTGCTGGAGGAGTTATTTACTCCATGAAATCCTGACTACTTCTATAATCAGTTTGATTTATTTCATAGTCAGAACTAATCATTGACTTTATTTTTTAACTTAACTTGCTTGCCGTCAATCACCTCTATTTTACTTTAAATTTTAGTTGTTATTAGTTTACCAATGTCGTCAGTATATATTTGCCATTTTGGCAGATTTTTCAAAAAAATATCAAATTAATCACTGTTATAGAAAACCTGCCATGCTAGAAATTTAAAATTAGCATAGCAGCCTTTCAGAGACTCAATCAACTCCCAGGTAGAATCAATAGATTCTAAATAGTTTTTAATTGACTCCACAACGTTTCAAGGAAATATCTTGAGTGCTTTCTGGTTTTAATTGTGATTTCCTTGATTGATGTTCGTTAGTTGGCTGTCCCAATCTCTGGTCTAAACTACCACCACGGATTTCTGTTTTGTGCTTTCCAACTACTTCAAGATAAGTAGACCTTGAATCACTAGCATGTTTCAGCATTTTTAGATTTTCACTTTGCTGTTGTTTCGTCTTACTGGCTTGAGAGTTTTCTTTGAGCAATCGATTGTATGTGCGGTACGGAATATAATGGAGAGGATTATAACCAGCAAATCGCAGCATTAAAACACATGCCCAGGAATACTTTCCAGCAATAATTGCTTCAACTACTTTGTCAAATTGTTGAGCTTTCACTGTTGTATCTAAATTATTACTAATACCAGCAATGTCTTGATTCATCATAGTGTTTAGTTATCTTGGATGAAGTAAACTAGTTCAGTTTCTGCGATTGTTGGTGTTTCAATTGACGTTGACAAACTGCACTAACCTTTTTGCTGCTGTTGAATTGCTTCCAGTAAATTATCAGCAATCGGGTGGTGTTAGGTGTTGAACTTTGATTAAAAATAATCAAATTTGTGAGTTGGTCAGTCATAATTATCTAGATTCCATCCAGTGAATGGAGGAAACTTTAGCCTTTGCTTGTTAGTAAGTGAAAAATAAAAATTTACCTTTTGTCTTTTCACCTGACTGGTAGGACAAAAGTCTTGGCGTGGCTCTTGCAAAGATGCAGTTTTGGCATCTGAAACCTTCTCAACTCCTAATTCAATAAATTTTCTCTGTTAAAACGCCTGTATTTCTTACTACTGCTTAATTAAGCATTTTCCGGCAAGTTTCCATATTTTTTCGAGTAGTGGAGAAAATTTATTTATCTTTGAGTGCTAACAAGGTCATTCGTATTTATACTATTTCCTGTCGTTTATGTCATCTACTAAGCTAGCAGATTTTTAAGCTAAATTTACTGAATGTATTTCGATAACTACTTGCTTATTGTGCAGCTTTTAATTTTGTCCTCCTTTGCTAATTAATGAGGGGTATGACCCCCCATACAATACCAATTTAAACCCTTTAGTATTGTCGAGGCGCTAGAAAATATTACCATCACCTATGATGTAAAACAACTTCTAAAAATAGTAGAAGCGAGAAAATCAAAAACGTTAGTTTTTATTAGTAAGTTCAATTAGGTAATGATATTGATTAGCCTTATGTTTCTTGATTTGCAAGAACTACAGCTTCAGCGTATCTAAGTTAAATCACTGTCAACTCATCATGAAGATTTCATGATTATCAGTCCGTAATCATAGATAGCCTAGTCGTTAAATAAAATTACTGGTTAGCGATAATACAGATAGATGGTTTTAATTATCATCAATTGCATCAAGTAAAACACCAGTAGTAAGATGCTTTAACTAAAAAATATGTAGCAGGCCAAGTCTGTAAAATATTAGAGAATTTCGTAATAGAGATAAAGCTAATTAACACATAACGCCCAATATGAATTTTTGAGGGCATGATTCTAGAACCATCCCTTTGAGCCAGAACGCAGTAGTCCAATAAATATAAGTGGGAGCTTTCTCCATCCAGCCCCAAATATAGTTATGGTGCTAATCTTGCCTTACCTAGACGCTGCTTTTCATACCATTGTGCGATCGCAGGTGCCCAATCTTCAAAGTGAGGCCACATCATTTCACACAACTTCTGAATTTCAAGTTGAGCATCTTTCTTATTTCTCAGATCACAAAAATGTAAGAAAGACCTTAAATTGAAACTAACTACAAAATGCTGGCGATAATCAAAAGGCACTTTACCTCTTGCGTGTTCTTCAGACATTCCAGCCTCAAAATCAGCTTGATATCGTTTAGCAGCTTCTAGACACCATTGCAAATCTGCTGCTCGTTGCTCTGGTGAATAATGGTATTTTTTGCCTTGTCTATCAGTGTAATAACCAACGGGACGGAGGTAAAAAACATCTTCTATATCTTTTTTACCTTCTAATACATCAATAAATTGGTTGCCTGTGTATCTAAAAGACTGAACATCAAATGATACTCCCACACGATGAGTCCGAGCCTGCTGCATGACACTGTGGGGAAAGTAACCACAGTTGAAAACAATCTGGGGATGCTCTAGAGGCCCATAGTGTCCCCTCTCACCCGCTAAAAGTCGCTTAACAATAACTTCGCCGCTTTGTGACTCCGACGGCCAGGAGTCACGCTCATCAAACACGAACCCATCGGTATAATCCTGGTGCATCGCGGCATAAATCACCTGCTGCGGGTTTGGTGTTTTGGCAATAACCTCTACTCGAAATCGATGCATTAGTTTTTAGGAATGGATTTGTGATTGAAAGTGCTTATGAAGAAGCAGCACAGTCTGTTGATTAGACATTGCTTTGAACTCGATCCATCATCATATCTCTGCCTTGGACTTCTACTTGAGTAGATTAAGATACTTTACAAATATTAATAAATTTGTAAAGTATCTTCTACAGATAACAGAATGCGTACAAGCACTGCTATAATTGATGACCACATACTGGCTTCACTCCCGAAGCAGAAATGCTTAATGGTCGTTTGGCAATGATTGGTTTAGTCTCTCTAATAGCTTTAGAAGATGTTTGAAAAGTCGTAAAGTTTACCGAATAACCCCGCTTCCATTCCTCTCCCCCAGAGGGAGAGAGGCTTTGAAACCCCCATTCCCTTGTAGGGAAGGGGGGCTAGGGGGGTTAGGTTTCCGAGGCTTATTACCAAAAATACTTTTCAAACAACCTCTTAGAAGTATTTCCAGGACACGGTATCGTTGGTGTTTTGGCAAATCTGTAAAAACTAGTTTCCATAATGTAATCATCAGCAAATGTAAGAGACGGTAAATTTACCGTCTCTTAATTTATGGAAAACTTAGTGCTAGAGTAAAAATATACTGATAGCAAAATAGCAAAAGCATTTATCAGCGTAAAAATATTGGGTTAACTATGGCTTTAACTGCTTCAACAATGTTGCCGCTAGGCACGAAAGCACCAGATTTTCATCTACCGGAAGTTGTATCTGGAAAGGCAACTTCACTTTCCACCTTTGCCGATAAAAAAGCACTATTGGTAATGTTTATTT
>CAZZZY010000559.1:0-4678 GCA_964658545.1 uncultured Acetobacteraceae bacterium
TTACTTTTTACTTTTTAAAAAATGTGGGTAGAGGATTTTTCGACTTGGTGTACACCGTAGCCCCTACAAGGAAAGGGGCTGTTCTTGTGAGGTCTTTTTTTAGAGTATACTAAAAATCGCTAGATTGCGAAATTAACTGCGGTTATCTATCTGAGCGCGTTGCAAACTTCCAGAAAAGTCAACATAAACGCTTTTCCATTCTGTGAAAACATCCAAGGCAGTAGTTCCAGCTTCGCGGTGTCCGTTACCGGTTTGTTTCACACCACCAAAGGGTAAGTGTACTTCTGCACCAATAGTAGGGCCGTTAATATAGGTGATACCTGCTTCGATATCACGTATGGCAGTGAAGGCCCGATTGATATCACGGGTGTAAACTGAAGAAGAAAGACCGTAATTACTATCGTTGAGAATTGCGATCGCTTCCTCAAAGGAAGTAACCTCAATTAATGCCACCACTGGCCCAAATATCTCTTCACGGGCGACTCGCATATCAGGAGTTACATCAGCCAAAATAGTTGGTTGAAAGAAATAACCGTTTTTCAATTCGCCTTCACTGGCAATTTCTCCACCAATTAAAACCTTTGCTCCTTCCTCACGGGCAATATCCAAATACTTGCTCACCTGTTGGAGTTGCTTCTCATTGACAATTGGGCCAATATCTGTATTTGGGTCAGTGCCAGCACCCAAGCGTAACTTACTGGTACGCTCATAAAGCATGGTGGTAAATTTTTCCTTAATATCACGATGCAAAATCAGGCGACTGGTAGCTGTACACCGTTGGCCGGTTGTCCCAAATGCTCCCCACACAGCACCATCTAAGGCAAGTTCCAAATCGGCATCTTCCATCACCACTTGGGCATTTTTACCACCCATTTCCAGACAGACACGTTTGTGAGTGCGTCCGCAAGTAGCGCCGACAAAAGCACCCGTTTCTGAAGAACCAGTAAACGATACCAAATCTACATTGGGATGTTCAACTAAAGCTTTCCCCGCTTCTTCTCCCACACCATGCACCAAATTAATTACTCCTGGTGGTAAACCTGCTTGTTGGAAAATTTCAATCAATTTAGTTGCACAGGCTGAGGTATCTTCGGCAGGTTTAAGAATGACTGTATTGCCACACACCAAAGCTGGCATAGCTTTCCAGCAAGGAATTGCCACAGGGAAATTCCAGGGAGTAATTAAGGCACAAACTCCTATGGGCATTCGCACAGTCATGGCGAATTTATTGGACATTTCCGACGGTGTGGTTTGCCCAAATAGTCGCCGTCCTTCGCCAGCAGTGTAAAAGGCACAGTCAATACCTTCTTGCACATCTCCCCTAGCTTCGGTCAGGGGTTTACCCATTTCTCGACTGATTAACTGGGCAAGTTCTTCTTTATGCTGGAGTAATATTTCCCCAACACGAAAGATGTATTCTGCCCTGACTGGGGCCGGGACTGTACGCCAACTGCGGTAGGCTTTCCGGGCGGAGGCTACTGCTGTATCTACATCATTAACTTGGGAACGGGGAAATGTGGCAACGACTTCGGTTTTGTCCGCAGGGTTGCGACTTTCTAGAGTTCTTTCCTCTCCAGCACTCAACCATTGACCATCGATGTAATTGCGGCAAGATAGCGGAGTTGTCATCTTGAAAATCTCCGGCTGATGATCTAGTGGAATTTGTGTACTAAGTTTGCTTGCTTTCTATGTTATCGTCAAGTCAGAATTCAGGAGTCAGGTTTTTATCTCGCGCAAAGGTAGTACTGAAATGCTGTATTAAGTTACATTTCTCTATTGTTGCTGACGTGAAATTTGTCCTAACTAGACCAATACGCATTGTAACTACTTGAAAATGCCGACTATACTTGCTGACGCACAAAATTTACTTTCTGAACTCATTGCCCGCTACTCAGAGCGTGTAGATTATCTGATGATTCGCCTTGAGGAAGCTGAAGGTACAGATATCTTGTTGCGTGGCGACAAGGTAGAAACCCTCAGTGAAGGCATCTCCATTGGTGGACATATTCGCGCTTGTTATAAGGGTGGATGGGGGTTAAGTTGCTTTAACCAACTAGGGACAATTCAGGATCGGATAGAAGAAGCGATCGCGGCGGCGCGGATGGTTGGTGATGAAGAAACTTTACTTGCACCCATTGACCCGGTGCAAGCAGTATGCATCCTACCTCTAAAAGGAACTGACCCTCGCAAAATCCCACTCTCGAAGAAAAAACAATTGTGCGATCGCTATACTGAATTGCTCAAAAGCGTTGATCGCCGGATTACCACTACTTCGGTGCGTTACGGTGACAGCGCCCAAAAAGTGATCATTGCTACCTCAGAAGGTACTTTGATCGAGCAATCTTGGGTAGATATGGAAATGCGCTTTGCCGCCACTGCCAGAAATGGCGAAACCGTACAAACTGGACGGGAAACTACTGGCTCTCGCAAAGCCTACGAAGATTTAACTAATTTGGATGAACAGGTAAAAGGTGCGGCTCAAAGAGCGATCGCAGCTTTATCTTTGCCATCTGTCAAAGGCAATACTTATACCGTAGTCATTGACCCAATTCTCACGGGTTTATTTGTCCATGAAGCCTTCGGACATCTTTCTGAGGCCGATATGGCTTATGAAAACCCTGATTTGTTAGAAGTCATGACCATCGGACGGCGGTTTGGCCCCGAAGAACTCCAAATTTTTGATGGTGCGGCTCCAGAGGGACATCGCGGCAGCTATTTTTACGACGATGAAGGCACGCCTGCTACCACTACTCAACTAATTGAAGATGGAGTTTTAGTTGGACGTTTACATTCTCGTGAAACTGCTGGCAAATTGGACGAAGCGCCTACGGGTAATGCTCGTTGTCTAAACTATCACTTTACTCCCATTGTGCGGATGACAAATACCTGGATTGAACGGGGTAAAACGCCAGTCAAAGACTTATTCACCGATATCAAAGAAGGAGTTTATGCCCGTAATTGGTTGGGTGGGATGACAAATGGGGAAATGTTTACCTTTAGTGCTGGGGAAGCGTGGATGATTAGGAACGGCAAAATTGCTGAACCTGTGCGGGATGTGACGCTTTCGGGAAATGTATTCCAAACTTTAGCGGATATTGAGGCAATTGGTGATGATTTTTACTGGGATGAATCTGGTGGTTGTGGTAAAGGAGGTCAAAATGGCTTGTCAGTGGGTTGTGGTGGCCCTAGTCTCCGAATTCGAGATGTAGTGGTTGGTGGGGAAACGTGAACTACTCAGACTTGCCGAAGGCTGAAGTTGATCGCTCCCAATTCATCGGGAATAGCCATCAATTACTCCGTAGTTTTTTTTGGTCTGACATTCCCCTCCAAGGGCAGAAGTCCTGGTTCCCAAGACCCAAATCTTTCTCTTAATTTAAATCAATTTGCTAGCCAGAAAGCGACATTACGCACATAGGTTTTAATATCTTCTAAGGCACGTGGCTCTTTTTTAAGGCCATCTCCTGGTAGTTCCTCTACAAAAGTGGGACAGCCTTTTTCAATATCCCAGTTGTAATCTACTAAATGATGGAAGCTAGAGTTGGCTACTGCTCGTCCTAGTATATTCCCTTGTTCATCTTGATGATGCTCGATCGCTACAACCAGATTAAAGTTACGATTTGTAACTAAACTTTTACCCAGAGCAATTACCCGCGCATTTGGATTGCCCAAAGGCGCGCCAATACCGCCTTCATGGGGATGTGCTGGGAAGAATTCAAGACTTATCGAAGAGGAATTGGGATTTTTTAAAAGTTCGTGAATGGGTTCAACAATGGTAATTTTTTGATAATCGCCGTTAGCTCCAGAATGATAGTTGGGCCAGGAGATATTAGTTGTGTATGAGTCATCGCGGCTCCAGCGAGATTCATCAGGATCGGGATTTTTGGTGTTGAAATAGTGGACATCACCAATGTCAATTAAACCACACATCGAACAGCCCATATCCTGATGATCGCGTGTTGTCAAAATCCCACCGCCGCGTTGCCGAAAAGCATTAATTCCAGCAATATCTTTTTCGGTTAAACCATTATTCACCTCTAAGCCAAATAGCCAAAGTTCATCAAAATCTGATTTGTCGAGACTACTTAAAACTGGATCACCATCTACTGCATTTGATTTGTAATCGCGTCCCGTAACTGCAAATAAGGAGTTTCCAGCTTCGTCTTGAATCGATGCTAAGTAATCTTGTAACATCGAGAAACGAACAATGCTCCAGTCATCTTCAGTTGTAGGAATCGTAGTCTGCAAAAGAATACGAATTGGTTTTGCCATAACCTCTGCCAGACGAACACCATCATTGAGTATAGCGATCGCTTTGCACTAATGCTTAAATTTTTCAATTCTTCAACATCCCTCCCAAGGATGAAAGTAACTCACAACTCTAGGTAGTAGTGCCAGTAGTTGAGGATGGCTAATCTAGATAGACGTGAGTAATTCAATATTTACTCTAGTTTGACTCACCACACCAGTCCTCTGTGGCGCGTGCTGAGGATTTACATCCTTTCTGGGTAATCTGGATAGCCTCAATTAAACGTTCCTTAGCAAAGTGACAGATATGAAAGCAGATCAACTCCTGAAAAACTATGCCGCAGGTGTCAGAGATTTTACTGGTGTCAACTTGAGCGAGGCAAACTTAAGGGAAGCCAATCTCAGTGGCGTAATTTTAGATAGAGCAATTTTA
>CAZZZY010000560.1:0-4673 GCA_964658545.1 uncultured Acetobacteraceae bacterium
CTAACCCCCTTCCCGACGCGGGAAGGGGGAAATTCAAAGTCTCTCAAAAGGAAGAGAGAAATAGAAGAGAGGTTTTCCAGATCCCGTGATCAAGTCAGATCCCAATACAAGCAAATTGACTAAAATCATTGACAAGTCAATTGCGAATGAAGCTAACTGGAGTGAAGCAATCGCAACACCTGTACTTTGCGATTGCTTTGCTTGAGTGCGTTTCTTACCCTATGGGAAGACTGCGCCTACGCAAGCTCCCCAATCTTTTACCTTGGGTTAAGATTTGATCCTAAAAGAAAATTAGCTATAAGGGGCGAGGTCTATATTCGCCCATCCAGTCTCTATCTATGATGTTCAACATCGTAAATGGCACGTTTAGTCGCCTTGAGTGCAACATCGATATGCGCAAGAGAACGATGTTGCAAGCCCCGGGCTGTTGGATCGTCTTCCTCACGCTTGACATCGGAATGCACTTTATTCAATATCTCCTCTGCCTTGTGTAACCGTCCGGGATGATTATTGGGGACATCGACATTTGGATGATCGTTGATGTTTTTGCCATCATCAATAGATGCCTTCTTAATGTCGTTAATAGTGTAATTTATCTGCTGAATAGCAACATCTTCTTGGCTACTAACAGCACCATCGCCTGGGCGATGTTCCAGCAACCACCGTGCAGTGCGTAAATCAGTGAGCGCGTGCAGATAATAAGGATGCTTTCCTGGTAAGTCGGCATACGCAGATCCTGAAGTCATAGCGAGACTGTTACCTAGAACTACTGCTACTAGTCCCGTGAAGATACTAATCGAACGAATTTGATGCTTGATCATATTTGTGAATGAGAAACTCAATGAGGTCTACATTAATTTAGACTCCCTGGTTTCACAAAAGGTTTAATTATATTTACGTCAATCCTGTGTAGTTAATATGTCAATCTTCTGTTGACTTTTCACGGTATCTGAAAAACCTCTCTCTAAAATCTCTCTCCTAGAAGGAGAGAGACTTTGAATTGTTCCCCCTTCCCGAAGCGGGAAGGGGGTTAGGGGGTTAGGTCTATTTGTATACCTGTACTTCACTGGATTGAAAATGGCTATAAGCTGCACTATGCAAGTTGATTTTCTGTTTCTACGATTTGGCAATTTGTTTAATCGGAATTTCAATCCAAAATTCTGTACCTAACCCCGGCTGAGAATCACATTTAAACACACCACCGTGTTTATCTACGACAATTTGATAACTAATTGATAACCCCAAGCCAGTGCCTTTCCCCACTGGCTTAGTAGTGAAAAATGGGTCGCAGATTCTTGCTTTGAGGGCTTCGGGTATTCCTGGTCCATTGTCTGCAATGCGAATGACTACAGTTTTAACATCGCCTTCGATCTGTGCGATCGCAGTCCGGATGGTAATTTGACTGTTATGAGGTTTTGATGTAGATATTGTATAATCTTCTAGAGCATCGATCGCATTGGTTAAAACATTCATAAATACCTGATTTAGTGGCCCGGCATAGCACTCTACCAAGGGAAGTTCACTGTACTCTTTGACTAATTTAATAGACTGACTTTCCGGTTTTACTTTCAAGCGATGCTGCAAAATTAGCAGGGTGCTATCAATGCCCTCATGAATATCAACTGGCTTCATTTCAGCATGATCAAGGCGGGAGAAATTCCGTAAACTCAAAACTATCTGCCGGATGCGCTCAATCCCAATTTTCATGGAAGATAAACTTTTAGGCAAATCTTCGATGATAAATTCTAAGTCTATCTCAAATGCGCGATCGCGAATCTCAGGGTTTGGATTAGGACAGTTTTGCAAATAGAGGTCTAGTATACTAAGTAAATCTTCAGCGTAATTGTTGACATGATTGATGTTGCCATAAATGAAGTTCACGGGGTTATTAATTTCGTGAGCAACACCAGCTACCAATTGACCTAGTGAGGACATTTTCTCCGTTTGGATCAGTTGGGTTTGAGTTTGCTGTAAATCATGCAGAGCTTGAGCCAGCTTTTCTGTCTGCTCTTTTGTCTGATTATGCAATTGGGCTTGTTGGAGTGCAACCCCAAGCTGGTTGGCAATTTGAGTGATAAACTTAATTTCTGAGGTTTCCCAATGGCGCGGTGCAGAGTTCTGATAAGCTGCTAGCAAGCCCCATAGCTGTTGCCCAATAAATATAGGTGCGATCGCATAAGCCCTTGCTTGAATTTGCTCTAGAATTGCAACGTGACATAGAGAATGTCCAACTTGATAGATATCATCAACTGCAAAGGTTTCGTTGTGACGATATCGCCCACCTTGGGTTTCCTGCAAATAGCTATCTTGCCAAACGGTTTTAGTTTCGGAACCTACTAGCTTTACCCAACTATCATCCACAAACTCAGCGATATACTCACCACTCCAATCAGCCTGGAAGCGATAAACTGCAACTCGATCCGCTTGTAGTGATTTACAGATTTCTTGGGTGGTTGTCTCAAAAATCGCATCTAGGTTAAGAGATTCCCTAACTTTTGCCACAACTTCAAACAATACTCGTTGTTGTTCTGCTGCTTGTTGCAAATTTAACGTCTGTTGTCGTGTCTGAGTTAGTAAATCAGCTTGCTGGAGTGCTACCCCCATTTGGGCCGCAATCTGACTGAGAAAGTTAACTTCCGAGGCTTTCCATTGGCGAGGGGCAGTGTGTTGATAAGTTGCCAGCAAACCCCAAAGTTTTTGCCCAACAAAGATCGGAGCAAGCACAAAGGCGTGAATTTGAAACTGCTCTAGATTCTCGATATGACAGTTAGCAAATCCCATCTTATAGATGTCATCGACTGCAAATGTTTCATTGTTGCGGTAACGTCCTCCCTGTGTATCTTGTAAATAGGTGTCATTCCAAATTGTATTAATACCTAGTTCTGACTCATTCGACCAGTATGGATTAGCAGCCTCGAAATCCCCAACAAATTCACCACCCCAATCAGAATCGAAACGATAAACAGAAACCCGATCGGCTTTGATTAATTGACAAACCTCTTTAGTAGTGGTTTGAAAAATGGTATCTGTGTCCAGAGATTCCCGAATCTCGGTAATAACTTTAAACACAGCCTGTTCTTGTTCAGCTGTCCGTTGTAACTCAACGGTGCGTCTTTTAACTTGTTTTTCTAAATTTTCACTGAAGACTTGTACTTGTTGCTGTAGTTCATATTGCTGAACTGCTGAAGCAAAGTGTTTACCAAGGTTTCTAGCTAGTTCAATCTCTTCAGCCGTCCATTCGTGAGCCTGTGCTTTTTTAGATTCACACCAAACCTCAAACGATCGCCTGGGGTATAGTTGCCTGCGATCGCTGTCATACTGCCCCGCCCATAGAGTTTCTGTATCTATTTCGTTGCGGAAAATACTTAAATAGCCGAGCAACTGCTGATGAGACTGGAGTGGAATTATCAATATGCTACGAATTTTAGTTGCTTGAAAAGCAACTTGTAAACTTCGTAAGTCAGGGGTATTGTATATATCTGAAATCGCCCAAACATCGTAATTACTTGACTTGTAGTGTTCTTGCCAGATATTATATTGCTCTATCAGTGGATATATAGTTTGTTCTGGCATTACAGGTTGCTGTCCACAGATATAAAGCTTGATATAAGTATTTCCTGGTATTAAGCATTCTGTTAAGCTGCTCAAGTTGCTATTGTGAAAATCAAAGGCTGCATTTCTAATGCAAAGTCTGCCACCAACACCATTAAAGGCAGCAACAGCCGCTTCTAGGGCTGGTTGTAATACAATTGTGGGTAGTGAATGTAACAGGGTAGCAATGCGATTTATGACTGTTTCCCGTTCGGCTGTTTTACGGACTTGAGTGAGGAGGGAACTTTGAGCGATCGCTACTGACAGCTGATCTACCACCATTTGTACTGCTTCTAGTTCATATTCTGAAATCAAACGCGCTTGGGAATTATGAGACACCAGTAGCCCCCAGAGTTCATCTTGATAGAGAATAGGTGTTACCACAGAAGACTTTACCCCCATTGCCGTCAAATATTCAATATGGCAGGAATCTACAGAGCGGTAACGGATATCTTCTGATATACTTTCTCCATTATCCAAGTCACGCAGATGAATTTGACCAATTTCTTGAGTATCAACATTCACAACAGAACGTACCCGTGAATTGATAAATAGTTCACGAGCAGATGATGGAATATCGTCAGCCGGGAAATTCAGCCCCAGTAGCGACGGCAAACGGTTGTTGTAAATGGACTCCGCAATGACCTGGCCACTGCCATCGGCATGAAATTTGTAAATCATCACTCGGTCAGTTTTTAGTAGCGATCGCACCTCTGCCGTTGTCACTGTGATAATTTCTTTCAACTCTAGGCTCCGTCGGATACGGTTTGTAATCCGGCGTAATAAACTTTCTTCATGGCGATACAAGGACAAATCTTGTTCAGGGTTGGAGGTCATTGCTTATAGCAAAATCAATTAATAATTTGCAATCTGACATAATTAAATCTAATTAAATCCATTTTGATGTTTTTTTAATCAATTTGTCTTCAGTAAAACTACGGCCAAATGATTTATAAAAATACTTATTTACCTTTCATAAAAATTTATCAAAACATCATAAAAAAAGACGCTAAAAAACTGCGTCTGTACTAGTACGTCACGGCGGAAATAAGCCACCCATTTAAAATCGCTAGACATCCTAC
>CAZZZY010000561.1:0-4665 GCA_964658545.1 uncultured Acetobacteraceae bacterium
CCAATTAAGACTTCCGAATCCGATACTCTTGGGCAATGTAATAAAACAAACGATAATAATCTTGAAATTTTTGGCTCTTGCTTCGTCCCTGCCAATAGTATTTAACTTGACTCTGAGTTAGTGTCAGTGTCATTGAACCTATATCTTTATCAACTTCTACAACCATTACCCCAGATACTCCTTGGGCGGTTTGAAAGTTGGATTTTATCTTTTTTAACGGCTCTTGCTCTGTAACAATCGAATTTGGTAACTCATGACTTGCCCAACTACGAATTTCCACTGAGTTATCATGTGGTGAAATAAACGCAATTCCATCCCCATTTTCTGGGGCTGCTGAAGAAGTCCAGTTACTCGGATATGGAAATTCAAAACCATAACGAGAGTTACTGTAAGTTTTCCATGCGATCAAATCATTTGCAGTACAACCCCACAGAATTACTAACAGGGCAATAACCCCACTAACGCTGGCGACAAACTGATAAATTCTTCGCCCCAAACTACAGATTTTATTAGCAGTAGCCATTTACATTAAACATTTTGCCAAAGTCACTGATTTTATAGAAATACCAGAAACTCACATTAAACCTCATCTATGTTGAGAACCGTAGTTTTTGCCCTCACCCTAAATCCCTCTCCCAAGAAGGGAGAGGGACTTCCAAGTAAAAAAAATATCCCAAAACTGACACAAAAATTTTCTCTATTTCTCTTCTCTCTGTGTTCTCTGCGCCTCTGTGGTTCGTTCATTTGAATAATTTATTTCCTGGAAATCCCTAATTTGTATCGGTAAGCCAAATTAGGCAATCATTAATTAGCGATCGCTAATTCCCATTCAGGTTTCAGGATTTGAACCCTAAACCCTGATTAATTCTCAGAGGTTTGTCGTGAGGGATTTATCACTCAATAAACAGCATTTCAGGCGCAGATGTAAACAAATGTAACAAAAGTGGCGTTAAAACGTTTTACTGTCTTGACAACCAATCAAGAAACCTATAACTTGATATACATACCCGGGTAAGACCGTTAAAGAGTTATATGCAAACGCAAACTAAGCAAAAGGTCACTTTGTATTTATCGCCAGAGTTGCACAAAAAACTCAAGATTCGTTCAGCAGTCGATTCTGAACCAATGTCAGAACTTGCCGAACGCGCCCTTGGTTTTTACCTGTCTAATCAAGAATTAGTTGACGAGTTAGAAGATTCTACTTTCGGGCGGACTCATAGAGTTTATTCATGCCCAACTTGTGATAGCTCACTAGTCTTACGTGATGGGGAACTGGTTACTTTGGGCAATCAACCAGGAGTAGTTGGTCAAGACCATCTTTCCATTATGGATGAAGATGAAACCAATCCCAAGGGCGAGGAAGAGTTAGTTCCTTGCTAAATAGATAGGAATTATGGATTATTCATGATTCGGTTGTCTTTACCAGCAGCAATGTCTCTACTGTCTCTATAAGGTCTCAAGTAGGTCGAAGTATGAAAGAAGAGCTCAATATCCTAATTCAAGCTCAATACCCTTTAATCTACCTTGTGACCTCCGAGGAAGAGCGGGCCGAGCAAGCCGTTTCCACAATCGCCCAGTTGTTAAAGCCCCAGCGCCGAGTATTTATTTGGACAGTAACACACGGGATTGTGGAGTATGGTCAACCCCGGAACGTTACCCAACACAATACCGTGTCTCCAGAGGCGGCCATTGAGTGGATCATCCGGCAGAAAGAACCGAGTATATTTATTCTTAAAGATTTACACCCCTTTATTGATGCGCCAGCAACAAACAGATCGTTACGAGATGCGATCGCTAGCTTTAAAGGTACGCAAAAGAACATCATTTTGATGTCCCCCATGCAACAAGTACCTATAGAGTTGGAAAAAGAAGTTGTTGTTATTGATTTTACACTGCCAGATATGGCAGAGTTGAATAAAGTACTGACTCAGCACGTAGACCAAAATCGTGGTCGGCGGTTGACAACAGAGGCTAGAGAAAAGCTTCTCAGAGCAGCTTTAGGTCTAACTAAAGATGAAGCTGAGAAAGTCTACCGAAAGGCGCAGGTAACTACAGGGCGTTTGACGGAAGATGAAGTAGATATCGTTTTATCTGAGAAAAAGCAACTAATTCGGCGCAATGGCATCTTAGAATACATCGAAGAAGATGAAACCATTGATGCAGTAGGTGGCTTAGAAGAGTTAAAAAGATGGCTCAAGCAACGCTCTAACGCCTTCACAGAAAGAGCGAGAGAGTATGGTTTGCCTCAACCAAAGGGGATGTTGATTCTCGGAGTTCCCGGTTGCGGTAAGTCATTAATAGCCAAAACTACTTCCCGACTGTGGGGTTTACCCCTGCTGCGGTTAGATATGGGGCGAGTTTACGACGGCTCAATGGTGGGACGAAGTGAAGCAAATCTGCGGAACGCCCTGAAAACAGCAGAATCTATCTCCCCAGCGATATTGTTTATCGATGAATTGGATAAATCCTTTGCTGGTAGCGGAGGTTCTTCTGATTCTGATGGGGGGACTTCAAGTAGAATCTTCGGCTCTTTCCTCACATGGATGCAAGATAAGAAATCACCAGTATTCGTGATGGCAACCGCCAACCGAGTAGAACGCTTACCTGGCGAATTCTTGAGGAAAGGACGCTTTGATGAAATTTTCTTTGTCGATCTGCCAACACCGGAAGAACGGCAACACATTTTTAACATTCATCTGACCAAGCGCCGTGAAGACATCTCTCGATTCGATCTTGAGCAACTAGCCAAGATGTCTGACGGATTTTCTGGAGCAGAAGTTGAGCAAGCGATCGTTGCGGCAATGTATGAAGCTTTTGCCCAAGATCGGGAGTTCACCCAACTAGATATTATTGCTGCACTGAAGGCAACATTGCCGCTGTCTCGAACGATGCAAGAACAAGTAACGGCTCTGAGAGATTGGGCCAGACAGCGCGCCCGCCCCGCAGCATCCTCCGTAGCTGAATATCAGCGAATGGAGTTTTAAAAGCTTTCCTCTGCCATCCCAGGGGGAAAGGCTAGCTGAAAATGCTAGCAGTTATAAGAAAAAGCCGCATCCTGCTAAGAGCGGCTTCGCCCGAAACAAACCGTTGTCGTTTTTCTCAATCTTCTCATTGGAGGAAACCCAAATGTCTCACTTTAGCACCCTGCGTACCAAGATCACCGATGCCGAAATCCTCAAAGCTTCTTTGCGCGACCTCGGTATCAGCGTAAAGACTGAAGCTGATGTCCGTGGTTATAACGGTCAGCGCGTCCGTTCTGACATCGTTGCTATGTTAGATGGCGAATATGACCTCGGCTGGTCTCGCAACAGCGATGGTTCCTTTGACCTAATCGCTGACTTGTGGGGCGTTGCTAAGAAGCACAACCAAACCGAGTTGATCAACTCAATCAACCAAAAGTATGCTGTTAACAAAACTTTGGCTGAAGTAAAACAGCGCGGTTTGCAAAACGCCAATGTGAAGTTGGTATTGCAATAACAATTTCTCTACGCGTTCCCAAAGCTGCACGGGTTAACCATATAAATAGCGGTTAGCCCGCTTTTTTATCGGGACTGAGATGTATTTCTCAGTCCTGATTTTTAGTTATAACTCTTAATTTGACTATTATTTTTGGTTATTATTACAGTAGCAGCACCTTGAGTACTCTAAAAAAATATCGCAGTCGTAGGGTGTGTTATGCCGTAGGCTAACGCACCTTGGATTGTTGACGGTGCGTTGCGCTGTGCGACAACACACCCTACATTAAAATTTTTTATAGCGCTTCTCAATTGAGTGCAATACAGACCTAACCCCCAGCCCCTTCCCTACTAGCGTTGGGGAGTAAGATTTCAAAGCCTCTCTCCTTTTAGGAGAGAGGTTTGGAGAGAGGTCAAAGTGTATTGCTTCCATTGGAGAACCGCTATAACATAGTTGTAAATATTAGCACCGTTGAGTACTCTAAAAAATATGACAACAAATGATGAATTATGAAAACATTCACTCAAAATGATAAAAAATTCCGATCTCTTTTTTACGGCTCTTCAGCACTTAGTATGCTAAATCAATCTGCTAAAAAGCTTAAAGTCTTGCTGTACAAGAAAAACAGGCATTATTTTTAACGTTTTAGGCGTTTCTAAGGACTTAGGCTGTTCTAAGCTTGATTTTAAAGTCTAATTTTGATGTTTAACTAATAATTTTGCATAACAAGTACTGAAGAACCTTTTTTACTTAGGTGAAAATTTGTATGATTTACCAATTACAGATCCAATCTGGATAGATAAACTAAAGTATTTTGAAGAAGGAATATATTCTTGTGAAGAAGTTATCGAAGAATTAGAATTGGAAAATTTTAAACCTGATCAATTTACACTAACTATTAGTCTAGGTGAACCTTTTCAACCTTCAGGACAGAAAAAGAATTTTGCTACAAGTTAGTTGCAGCAGTAATAAACGTTGCAGATGTTAAGAAACGTTTTGGATGGAGCTAACCTTAAATTTTGTCTCAACGTGGGTTAATTGAACCTTAAACAACTGAGCTAGATAGCTGAAAAAGTCCAGGTACAGATACGAACACAGGCAAATTATCCGTGCATTTATTACTTAGACATTAACGGTTAGCAGACTTTTTTATGACTTCAAATCTTCACGCCATGTAAAAACAATTTGCTCCTCAGCTTGCCTAAATTC
>CAZZZY010000562.1:0-4664 GCA_964658545.1 uncultured Acetobacteraceae bacterium
ATGAATTGCGTCAGCGTCAAGCTCGTGAACAACACGCTCGTGAATTGCGTCAGCGTCAAGCTCGTTTGAATCACTAAGAAAAGAAATTTTTCTTCCAATTATGTTAGGAGAGTATTGCTACTCTCCTTTTTTTTGCCATAAATCTGCTCAAATTAATGCCCAAATTATTTTACTTCGCTATCAGTTTTCATCAATGCTTCCAACTGAGCTAACAACTTTTCTACTTTGGATTTTTTCTTTGGGTCGTCCCATATTTTAGATTTCTTGAAGCGTTGGAAAGTATCATCAACGCGGTCTTTTATGGATTTTGACTCTGTTTGAGATGACGAACTTGATTGAGCAGTAGACTCAATTTCTTGAATCTTACGCTTGATTTCGTTCAATGAGAGATTGTAAGCGATCGCATCTTCTAAAAGTTCTTTTCGGGTTGACTCATCTTGAAGTCGGGCGATCGCTCGTGCTTTGGTATATTCGATTTGTCCCTGACGCAGCGTTTCTAGTACATCAACCGGGAGATTGAGTAAAGGAATGCGGCTGACGCGAAAACTTTCAGCACTAAATCTACCGATAGCTGAGAGGATAGTTTCAATTGTTTCAAACTGACGGAAAACGTTTTCCGTCAAATCCAAGTTTCGCTTTTTGGCATTGGCAGCAGAGTTGAGGACGGAGATCACCTCGTTTTTGGTAACACCGAGTTCAATGCTCACTAGTTCAAGTATGCCCTCGGTTTCTTCTACAGGATTTAGGTCTTCGCGCTGGAGATTTTCAACAAGCTGCACCTTAGAAGTGGTGATATCATCCATTTCGCGGATCACCACGGGGACTTCGGTTAGTCCTGCAACTTGGGCAGCCCTTAAACGGCGTTCCCCTGCCACAAGTTCGTACTCTTCACTTGCTAGGGGACGCACTAAAAGAGGTTCAAGGATACCCAGTTCTTTGATTGAGCGTGATAGTTCCTCAAGCTTTTGAGGGTCGAAGTAGCAGCGAGGCTGTGAGGCAGGCAGCTTGATTAGACTGATAGGAATAGTATTTGGTGAATTAGCCGTACTTTGGGTTTGGTCAAAGCTTTCACCCAGTAGGGCGGCTACACCTTTTAATTGACTGCTATAGGGTTGGTCTTTTTTGCTCACTGTAGTTTTTCTAAACTGAGGGCGATTTTTTTTAGTACAGCGACGGCAGGGTGTTTGGGATTATATAGTGCTAAAGGTATGCGTGCCTCACTTGCATCAGCAAAGGCAATAGATTTAGGAATGGGTTCGTAAACTGTTGCCAGGGTTGAAAGTTGTTCTGTGATAGCTTTCATGGTTCTGCTTTCTTGGGCAGTACGTGCATCATACATTGTGGGGATGAAGCCAGCAATGGTGAGTGTTTTATTAGCACCTTTGCGGAGTGTGGCTACAGTTCTTAATAGTAAGTCAGTTCCTTGAAAGGATTTGAACTGGCACTGAATAGGTACTAAGACATGGGTGGCTGCTACTAAGCTAATCACGCTGAGGATGCCTAAAGATGGTGGACAATCTATCAAAATAAAATCATAGTTGTCTAGGATGGGGTCAAGTGCATTTTTTAGACGCATTTCTCGCATCAAGGCGGCAACTAGTTCAAGTTCAGCAGCGCTTAAGTTGATGTTGGCTGGCACTAAACCCATGCTGTGAATAGGTTCAGGATGAATTGCTAACGGTTCTTCACCCACCACTGCTTCATAGACAGTTTTGGCGGTAATTTCCGGTTCTAGCCCCATAAATGTCGTCAGTGACGCTTGGGGGTCAAGGTCTATCAAAAGAACGCGATTTTTCTTTTTTTGAGCGAGGTGGTAGCCCAAGTTCATTGTCAAACTTGTTTTTCCTACTCCCCCTGATTGGTTAAATAGCGCAATAATGCGGGTTTTGCTCACAAGTGATAAATTACAGTTGTAATTAAAAATGCTTCTAATACAGGCAGATTGTAGCGCTAGGACAAGGGTAATACAACTGGGGACAGTGAGAAATTACAAAGTAGGCGATCGCTATTTTGCTTGTGTTGGCGATGACTATAAAGTCGATTGTAGACCATCACTCGTTAGATAGGAGGAAATTTTTAGAGCCAAACACAGTTTTCCGAAATTGCCAGTGCCGAAGTGGTAGTAAGTGTCAGAATCGATAAGATAAAAAATGCCAGATTCCTCAAAAAGAATCATCTACAAATTTTTTTAATATCCATCGGATCATAATTAGGAAAATAGCACTGTGTCTTTAGAAATTCCAGCAGACCAAGATAAAGTTTGGTTTAACTTGGGTCTTGAACTTTTAAACAAAAGATGTTTTGACGACGCTCTCGAAGCTTTTGAGCAAGCCAATGAACTAAAACCTGGCAATTATCAAGTCTGGGTTAATCAGGGTTTGACGTTGTTAAATTTGGGACGTTTTGATGAGGCTCTGGCTGCTTGCGATCAAGCGCTGGTATTCCAGCCGAACTCTCATGAAGCTTGGTGCGATCGAGGTATTGCTTTAAGGGTTTTAGGACGTAACTTGGAAGCGCTCGAAGCGTTTGATCAAGCCTTGAAACTCATGCCTGATTTGCATGAAGCTTGGGAAAACCGAGGTATTACGTTATTAACTTTAGAGCGTTTTGAAGAGGCGCTTGCTAATCTCGACAATGCTGTTAAATTCAAATCTGATGACTCTGACGCAAGGTATTTTCGCAGCATTGCTTTATTAAATTTAGAACGCTATGAAGATGCTCTTGCTAGCACCGAGCAATCCCTGAAACTTAAAGGCGACTTGAGCGCAGCCTGGGAGAATCGGGGGTGTGCTTTGGATAATTTGGGGCGATATGATGAAGCAATAGCTTCTTACGATCAAGCGATTGAATTTCAAAGAGATAACTCTAATGCTTGGTATAACCGAGGTATTGTGTTGTTGACATTGGAACGCTTTGAAGAGGCGATCGCTTCCAACGAGCGTGCGATTGAATTCCAGCATGATTTTCCCCAAGCTTGGTGTAACCGGGGTATTGCCTTAATGGATTTGGGGCGTTTTGAAGAGGCGCTCGCTAGCTTCGACCGATCCCTTGAATTTCAAAGAGATTTACCCCAAGCTTGGTATAACCGAGCCAGTACACTGTTAACTCTCAAACGCTTTGAAGAGGCGATCGCCAGCTATGATAAATGTAACGAAATCCGTCCAGACGACTCCACGACTTTTTATGGTAAGGCTTGCTGTTATGCCCAATTGCTTAATATAAAGCAAGCAATCTTTAACCTACAACAAGCTATCAATATGAGTCCTAACCAATACCAAGATATGGCGAAAACTGACTCAGATTTTGATAATATCCGTTCAGATGAACAATTTCAGGCGTTGATCACTCCCGGTTCGCTCATTTTATAGGCGGTTAGAAAAAAGACGGAACGGAAAAATAGGGGTTACAGCGTTTGTACCAGATGACGAACCGTGATTGTCGGCGCTTTGCGATGGTCGCTCCGCGAACCGCCGCAGGCATCGCCAGTTGCTCTCGGACAGTATGCCATTAGTAGCGTTAACATGAATGCACGGAATATCTCGATTATCCTCGCTTGTAAATGCCAACTCTTGGAGTGGCAATGCCAACGATTTGGCGATCGCACCCCCAAAGAGCGTAGGCAAAGCCCGCCTCCGGCATCGCCCCTTTCCTCTAAGAAAATTGTTAGTTGAGTGCAGATGCTATCCCACTCCACAGCAAAAAACCCCGGTGTTAAGTACCGAGGTTCGGGGGAAATTTTTTCTGTCAACGGCAGATACCGATACCGAAGGCGCAGGAATGTATGAGGTAAGCGATCGCAGTAGGAAACACTGGATCGCCTTTCCTCTAAGAAAAATCGTTAGCTGAAAGCCTGAGCGATACCTGCGGCAGCCTACATCTACACAAAAAAATCCACCAAGGAGGTACTGCCCCTCCTATGTCTGTGTTATCAGCACAGCGCCTCACTTTTCGGCTTCTGGTGGAAGGCGGAAGATGGAGGAATTGAACCCCCAGGTGTTACCCTGCTCTAGTTTTCAAGACTAGTTGCCCTCCCTTGAGCAGCATCTTCCATTGAGGGGTATCTGACGGGGCTTGTTCGCGTAAGCGTTCCCGTAGGGTACCCGTTATGACTGGTTCCATAAAAGGGCGCCTCGACCATTTTGGCTTCAGACACCATCATCAGTGGAATCAAGGGGATTTGAACCCCTAACCTTCCGCTTGCAAGACGGACGCTCTAGCCAGTTGAGCTATGACCCCATACAGCAGGAGTGAAGGGACTCGAACCCCTACAAATCGATTTAGAAGATCGATGCCCATCCATTAGGCGACACTCCCATAAATTGGTAGCCCCGGCAGGGATTGAACCCGCGACTTCCTCTTTGTAAGAGAGGCACTCTCCCAACTGAGTTACAGGGCTAAGAAAGCGATCGACGAGATTTGAACTCGTACCTAGAGTTTGGAAGACTCAAATGCTGCCATTACACCACAATCGCATTGAAGCTGGTAACAGGAATTGAACCTGCAACCTACTGATTACAAGTCAGTTGCTCTGCCAATTGAGCTACACCAGCACTAATTTTGGTGACGGGGGCAGTATTGGAACCTGCCGATGTTCAGGTTATGCAGCCCCACGAGCCACCGTTGCTCCATCCCCGCATATTCACCAATACCCCTGACTGGATTTG
>CAZZZY010000563.1:0-2933 GCA_964658545.1 uncultured Acetobacteraceae bacterium
ACTTTTGCCTTTTTACTTTTGCCTTGTTGTACTAGTGCGTTAGCCTACGGCATAACACACCCTACAAAACTAGTTTTTAGGTTTCAACTTCGGGGTTTTCAGCCAACATTCTGATAAAAATGTAAAATTTATAAAGATTAATATAGAGTCAGGAAGATCCGCCCAAGCTGGGGTATCTCGCGCAAAGAAAGATGAAAATTAAAAAAAAAGAAATATCCTACGGCAATCACTGACGGTTTTCCGCTACAGTGGACGGGCTGTAAGTTTAGTATGGACTACTAGTAGATCGCTTACTATTCTTCTGGCGAGTTTAACTTTAGTGGCTGGTCTTTTACCAGCGGCGATATCTTACCTCGGTAAGTTAATTGTTGATGCCGTGGTATTTGCATCTCAAGTTAACTCACAAAGCAATGGTTTTGTCAATATTTCTCACCCTTTATTGTATGTAGGATTAGAAGCGATCGCTGTAATTCTACTAGCAGGTAGTCAACGGGGAATCATCATTTGTCAGTCGTTATTGCGGGCGCTAATGGGTCAGCGAGTTAATGTACTCATCTTAGAAAAGGCTCTGACACTGGATCTTAGGCAGTTTGAAGATTCGGAATTTTATGACAAATTGACCAATGCGCGACGAGAAGCATCAGTTCGTCCCCTTTCCTTAGTAAACCGCACCTTTGGGTTAGTGCAAAATGCTCTTTCTCTGTTCACCTACGGTATTTTGCTAGTAAATTTCTCAGTTTGGGCGGTAGTAGTACTAATTTTGGCAGCTATGCCTGTATTCATTGCCGAAACTAAATTTGCTGGAGAAGGCTTTCGCTTGTTTAGTTGGCGTGCGCCAGAAACTCGTCAACAAAACTACTTAGAAAATCTCCTAGCAAGGGAAGATTTTGTCACAGAAGTCAAACTCTACCAGTTGGGAGAGATGTTGCTAGGACGTTATCGCAATCTATTCGATCAACTCTACGGCGAAGACCGCGATTTGACTCTGCGGCGAGGAGTGTGGGGCTATCTCCTGGGTTTAGTCAGTACAGGTGCTTTTTACCTAGCTTATGCTTGGATTGTGCTGGAAACAGTGCGAGGTAAGATTTCTTTGGGAGATATGACAATGTATCTCACCGTTTTTCGCCAAGGACAATCTACTTTTTCCAACGCCCTCACATCTATTGGAGGGATGTATGAAGATAACCTATATTTATCAAATCTCTACGATTTCCTTGAAGAGAAAGTACCAAAGTCTTGGGGTAACGCAACCATTGGTTTAAATCCTCACGATGGTATTCGTTTTGAGAACGTATCATTTACTTATCCAGGAAGTTCTAAGCCAGCGTTGACAAATATTTCGCTACATTTGAAACCAAGAGAGAAACTGGCAATTGTGGGTGAAAACGGTTCTGGTAAGACTACCTTAATCAAACTCCTGACTCGACTTTACACCCCCGACTCTGGGCGAATTTTCTTAGATGGCTTGGATTTGCAGGAATGGGATGTGGATGTGCTGCGTCGTCGCATTGGTGTAATTTTTCAAAACTTTGTCCGCTACCAATTCACTGTGGGGGAGAATATTGGCGTGGGGGATGTAGAACATCTCGAAAACAAAACTCGTTGGCAAACTGCTGCTGAAAAAGGTATGGCCCAATCTTTTATTGGCCAATTACCCCAAAGCTTTCAGACACAACTTGGTCGTTGGTTTAAGGGAGGACAGGAACTTTCTGGGGGACAGTGGCAGAAAATTGCTCTGTCTCGTGCTTTTATGCGATCGCAAGCAGATATCTTAGTGTTAGATGAACCAACATCAGCAATAGATGCCCAAGCTGAGTTTGAGATTTTTAATCATTTTCGCGCTATTACTCAAAATCAGATGGTACTTTTGATTTCCCATCGCTTCTCGACGGTACGAATGGCTGACAAAATCGTAGTTATAGAAAACGGCGAAGTTATAGAACAGGGAACTCACGAAGAGTTGTTACAGCTAGGAGGACGTTATGCCAAATTGTTTCTGTTACAAGCAGCCGGTTATCAATAGGAGTGATTGAGATCGCCAGTGTATCAAGTCAGACATAGCCGAATGGTACTGCCAACAAAGCGCGATCGCACGCACTCCAACGGGAAATAACAGAAGCTTGTACCCTGTAAATAGACTGTTGAGGATGCTATTAAAGAAAGTAGAATAACATGGCTTCATCTGATGAATTTGTGTGCCATCGGAGCGTGCGCCCTCTCGATATGCTCCTTGGTCTGGTTACTTCTATCCTGTTGCACTCTATTTTATTAATGGGGAGCAAATATTGGCACAGGGCGTTTATCCGTGAGTCGAAGCAAGAAATCACCCAAGAGATTCCAATCGAGGTAGTTGAAGTTCCTCCTAATAAAACAGACATACCTCCTCAAACTTCACTCCGGGCTAGGAAGGATTCTATTGCCGGTGGCAAAGCTTTGCCAGAAAGACCTGTTTCTGTGCTGAAGTCAGCTAATCCCGCAGGACATAAAGCCTCTAGTGAGAGTTCTTTTGACTTAACAGCCTCATCTCCAGCAGAGGTATTCCAGACAGGACGGCAGCAGCAGAAAACGGAATCACCAAATCTATCTCGTCAACAACCGCAGCTCAAACCTCAAAAAACGGCATCAGCACCGACAACTTCAGCACCAGTGCCTAGTTCTCAGAAAATTGCAGTCACGCCAATGACTACACCATTGCCAATTCCACTGGAAAAAACAGCGCCCAACCCAGAACAAATACTGTCAGCACCGACAACTTCAGCACCAGTGCCTAGTTCTCAGAAAATTGCAGTCACACCAATAACTACACCATTGCCAATTCCACTGGAAAAAACAGCGCCCAACCCAGAAAAAATACTGTCAGCACCTACAACCTCAGCAGCAGTGCCTAGTTCTCAGAAAATTGCAGTCACGCCAATGACTACACCATTGCCAAT
>CAZZZY010000563.1:3033-4663 GCA_964658545.1 uncultured Acetobacteraceae bacterium
TTCCACTGAGAAAAACAGCGCCCAAGCCAAAGCAAATACTTTCAGCACCTACAACTTCAGCACCAGTGCCTAGTTCTAAGAAAATTGCAGTCGCACCAATGACTACACCATTGCCAATTCCACTGAGAAAAACAGCGCCCAAGCCAAAGCAAATACTTTCAGCACCTACAACTTCAGCACCAGTGCCTAGTTCTAAGAAAATTGCAGTCGCACCAATGACTACAACACTGCCAGTTACATCGGGAAAAACAGCGCTTGAAAGAGCTACGACATTACCAGTACCCAGCAATCCTAAGAAATTAGGACAGTCGAGAACTAGATTAAGTGGGCGAACACCTTCCCAAGCTCAGTCATCTCTAAAAACAGGTGCAGCAAGTTTGTTGGGTGGTACTGTGGGTGTATCCAGTCAAAATTATCGCGGTGATGAACTGGCATCTCTGCCTAATTCTAACCGCGATCGCCAAGCAGCTTCTGGTATTGATGCCCGCAGTCAAGATATAGACCTCACCTCTTACTTAAACAAACTACGGCAACGTGTTCAGCAGCAGTGGCTACCAGAAATGAGTCGGTCTAATCGGCGAACGGTGCTTAACTTCACTATTAACCGTTTAGGTCAAGTTAGCAATCTCAACATTGCACAAACCTCTGGATTCAGGGGGACTGATGAAATAGCACTCAATGCTATACAACGAGCTGCACCTTTTGCACCTTTGCCCACAGGATATCCCAAGAGTAATATTGATATCGAATTTACATTTGATATCAATGTTTATGGCGAACTAAATTTATGGGGGGATGGTAACTAACAGCAGGTAAATAGAGTGCTGGTTGATGATGCTTGAGGTTTGTTGTCCCAAAGTCAGAGAGGAGCGTAGATTGCTGTGGGGGAGTAGGAGGGCAATGTGCTGACGGTATTATGCGATCGCTCTGATGACGAATGTATACTGAGACAAAAAGGTTTATTTTTACAAGCTGGGTTGATTCGTAAAAATTCTATTAAGTAGGTAGGCACCAAGAAACCTAACTATGTAACAAAATATAAAAAGGTCAAAGCCTTTGCGGTTGCTACCCTTTGCTATACAACGCTACCGCGAACGGGAACACTTTGCTTTGCTCTTTTCGGTTAAGGGGAATCAGTAGGGATTTGAACTTTGAACAAATATTACGACTTACGCAAAACCATGTGCTGTAGGGCAATTCATGTAGACGCGTTCGCGCACCGTCTCGTAGAGAAGCGCAGCAGATCCAAGACAAGTGCAATGATCATGAAACTTTTTCAAATAACTCTAGTGGTCTTAGTACTTTTGATCAACTTAGTAGTTGCGTTTCCCTCTTGGGCAGAAAAAGCGCCTTCTTTAACTAGAAATCTTGACTACTTTCAAGTAGGGCAAAAAGTTATTTGGCTTTACAAAGCTCGTGCGGATTCTAGGAATGTCCAAAGAATTCCCGCCGAAGTAGTCCAGTTGAGTTCCAAACAAGTGCAAATCAAGGTGTATAAAAATAACCACGAATTTGTGAATCGTTGGGTGAATCCAAATAAGCTGGAGAATTCGCAAAAAACTAAAGGGTAAGCACTCTAAGTACAGCTTTGCGTAAAATCGTGGCGAATTGAGGCTGGAAATTTAAACGC
>CAZZZY010000564.1:0-4659 GCA_964658545.1 uncultured Acetobacteraceae bacterium
CCAATCCCCAGTCCCCAATAAATCAAAATCAGGATCGGCAATGATTAATGGTGCCGAAATAAAACCTGTTGGTAGCTGAACTTTGCTACGGAGAATTTCTCGCCCGACACCCAGATAACTGATGGTATAGTCATCCATTAATAGACGTGAGCCTGTGGCATCAATCGGCAATATCTGAAACGGCACTAAGTTTAAATTACCATCGGGTGCAATAATTAGATGGCTGCAATCTTTCACTAAGTCCCGGATGGGGTCGAACACTGCTTGACTCAGTTGCATCGCATCTGTGGGATTGTATGATTTGATGTGCAGCTTTGGTGCGTCACTACCTTTACCCCAAGCTAATGTCGGGTGGGTGTAGTCAGATGCTTGTAAGCGAAAGGCTTGAATCAGTTGATCGATGGATGTGCTTGCCCCTAAATCTACCATCTGCACGGCATCTGATTGTCCGGCTGTTAAAATAAATGCTAAATACCGAGCTTGATGCCATTGTGTTTCTCCATTGGCCGAAATTGCCTGAAAATCGAATAAGTCGAAGCGGACAAACTCGACCAAAATAGAGTTAGGCGGTAATGCTGCGGCGTAGACGCGAAGCGGCTTGTCGTCAGACATCGCCTCACGGTCGAAAGTTTGTTGTGATAGCTGAATTTCTGGAACTTGTGCCGCTAATTCTTTTTGTAAGTTGTTATGTCTGTTTTGCAGTTGTCTCAAATTATCTTGGTATGTAGCTAAGTCATCTGTTTTGGGAACTGCAAAAGTCAGATGGATAATTTGATTGCTCAAATCGCGCAGTTGACGGAATTTTTCTGTCAGTTGCGGGTAGCGGCCATTGTAAAATGCTTCATTTTGAGCCGCCAGCGCTGAGGCGGTTAAGGCTTTACGTTTGAGAACAAAATCTAAGGCTGCAAGTTTTGCTTTATCTGAGTCAGCAAGATGGTTGCAGACTAGGGAAAGAAATAAGTCAAAGTTATTGCGAATTTTCTGGAGGAAGGACAGGCGATCGCTTTCGGAACTAAAAGCGAATATATTACGAATAATCTTGTCATTAATGTTACTGGCTTCGATGCGATGAGATAAAGCTTCATCTGGGCGGTTAGTCGCAGCTAACACTGTTGCAAGATTATTTAAGCTAAATGCAACATCAGGATGTTCATCTCCCAACAGGCGTTTTCTCATCGCCAAAGTTTCTACATACTTCTGTTGTGCTTCTTCATAGCGCCCCAGCGAAAAGTATAACTCTCCCAGATTATTCAGACTATTAGCGATTTGTGGGTGTGATTCTCCTAGTAATGACTTTCTCAGTCTCAATGTTTCTAAATGGAGTTCTTCTGCTTGTTGATAACGCCCTTGAAAATCATAAATAACCGCTAAGTTATTCATCGTACTTGCTACTTGTGGGTGTTCGTCACCAAAGGCACTTTTAACAATAGCTAAGGCTGATAAAAATAATGACTCTGCTTCTTGATATTTAAATTGAGCATGATATAATGCTGCTAAATTATTAAGAATCGCTGCTACGAATGGATGTCGTTCTCCTAAAATATTTTTGGTCATTGCCAAAGATTCTAGATGCAGTTGTTCCGATTCAGAATATCGTCCTTGTAACCGATAAATAACTGCTATCTGGTTGAAAGTCAAGGCAATATCAGGATGCTCATTACCTAATAGATTTTTTTGAATTTCTATAGCTGATAAATATTTTTGTTCGGCTTGAGAATAATTGCCTTGTTCTTCATAAAGTCCAGCCAGATTGTTTAAAGTACTGGCAATTACGGGATGCTCTTTTCCAAGTGAGCTTTCCAGGATTGGGAATACTTCTAAATAGAGTTTTTCAGCTTCTAAGTATCGCCCTTGGTAAGTGTAAATTAATGCCAAGCTTTTTAAGCTATTAACAATATCTAATTGCTCAGAACTGAACAGTTGTTTTCTCAAAGAATAAGCTTCCAGAGCCTTTTGTTCAGCTGATAAATAACGCCCTTGAATTAGATAAAGGTCTGCTAAATTATCCAAGCCGCTAGCAATATCAGGATGTTCATCACCTAGTAAGCGTTTTCTCATCGCTAAGGCTTCTAGATATTTTTGCTCTGATTCTAGGTAACGCCCCTGTTCTTGATAAGTTCCCCCCAGATTACTGAAGGTAGATGCTATGTATGGATGTTCTGAACCTAATATTTCTTTCCATCTGTCTAAAACAGCTAAATGCAGTTGTTCTGCTTCGAGATAACGTCCTTGAACATCGTACAATCTGGCCAAATTATTCAGGCTAATAGTAATATCAGGATGTAACTCTTCAAACAAGCGTCTTTTCATCGCCAAGGTTTCTAAGTGCATTTTTTCTGCTTCTTTATAGCGTCCAAGGGATGTGTAAATCGCTCCTAAATTAGTCAAAGTTTGAGCAATGTCTGGATGTTCATCGCCAAACAGTCGTTTTCGCATTCCTAAAACTTCTAAATGTACTTGTTCAGCTTTGAGATATTTTCCTTGTTCTCGATAAATTTCTGCCAGATTATTTAAATTAGTCGCAATTTGAAAATGTTCTGATCCAAAAATACTTTTCCAAAGTTCCAGGGATTCTAACAAATATTTTTCGGCTTGTGAGTAATTCCCTTGTGAATGGTAGAGTACTGCCAGATTATTTAAAGATTGTGCAACATCAGGATGTTCTGAACCTAAGAGACTTTTTCTAATAGTTAACGCTTGTAAATACAAGGGATTGGCTTCTAAATAACATCCTTGTATTCGATATAATTCTGCTAAGTTATTCAAGCTATCACAATATTCTGAATGCTCAGTTAGCTGCTGGCTTGACCCTAAGTTGACAGCTTCTTGGGCAATAATTATTGCTTGCTTGAAGTTTCCCTGTCCAGCAAGTTGCACAACCTGTAAGTTAAGTTGATTTAATTTTTCTAAGAGTTTTTTCATCTGCTAGTTCCAGATGCTGGTATATTTTTTAGTTTTGACTTTTCAATCAATCAATTACTTATTTTACCTAAAATTGTTCATCATCAGTTTCCATCCCCGTGAGGGGTAAAGGAATTAAAACCATGTGCTGCACAGCTTCAGCGGAAATTTTTAATTCAGGTTTCCATCCCCGTGAGGGGTAAAGGAATTAAAACCAGCCATTAATAAGCTGTTTGATGCAATGGGGGAAAGCGTTTCCATCCCCGTGAGGGGTAAAGGAATTAAAACAAGACAATTTCGGGTGCATCTGCTAACTCTAGTACCGTTTCCATCCCCGTGAGGGGTAAAGGAATTAAAACTGGGATTGTTGTTATGCTTGCTGGGCGCAACCAACGTTTCCATCCCCGTGAGGGGTAAAGGAATTAAAACCCTACCCATTTAGAAGCCTTGTCCAAAGAGGGTTACAGATACCCATTTTCGCGGGGGGTCTAATTGACCTGTCAATAAGTATAGTTTATTGACAATTAGATACAGGTTAAGGCATTTCAAAATCATACCCAGCAAGCTTTTCGCGGGGGTCAACGAAATCATAAGGGTTTCAGGGATCGCTCTACCCCCGCGAAAAACTTACGTATGAAAAGTAAAACTAAGCACTTTTACTTTTATTTTGAAACCTGATATTAAGTTTTCAAGGTTCTGTGGCTATGAGCAGTAGTATAACAAACTACTTCAAGTTTTGAACGCCTAAACTATTAACTTTTTTATCGTAGAGTAATCATGTAATCTGTATACCAAAGTTGATAGTCTCCGCATTCAGTCACATATTTTAGTAACTCTATAAGATGACTTGCTTCTAGTGACAAAACCTCATCATTCTCTTGCCGTAACCAGTCTAATGTAGGTACTTCCTTGGTAAGGACTGCAATAATTTCCTCCTTACCTGGTTCGCCTTCTATTGGGAAAGATGTCATTGGCGAACCTTCTTGAGGCAGAGTTGTCTTACCTGTATTCAAGTGCGGCTGGGGAGCAAAACACGACGGACAAAAACACGATAGTTGTCCAGATGTATCTTTTTGCAACAGTAGTAAATATCCAGGAGTCTCTAAGTTGATTTCAAAACGAATAAAGCTACCTACCTGGACTGACTTTTCATAACGACTCGGTAAATTCTTCCCCCAACCTAGTGTTTCCTCTTTTACTAAGACTAGCCCCATTTGTTCAGTAGGAGAGCTTAATGATTGAAGTTGCTGCCAAAGCTTATCGAGGGGTGTGAGTTCTTGGGTTTCGGCTTCTTCACCAAATACAGCGATATCTTTCCAGTCTAAGTCCAGGAAAACACAAATCTCTTGGAAGTTTGTGCGATATATCGGTTTACTGTTGAGGAAATTATTAACAGTTGTGTAACCTAATCCTACCTCCATAGCAAAATCTGTTTGAGTTAAATTTCTGGCTTTTAAGGCTTTTCTTGCCAGCTTCACACCTTCATCTGATGCAACCAGAGTCCTGCTCATAATAAGTAAAAAGGTAAAAATAAAAGAATTTTATATAAGTCATATACGAAGTCATATCCAAGAGTCAATAACTCATACACAAACTCATATATGGCACTGCAACAATTAAGTCAAAGGTACTGCAAGGGATTCGACACCTTTGAAAACACATATTACATTTTCAGTCCATTTTAACGGACTTTCGCTACTCGCCCTTGAGATCATAAACCCCAAGCAGGTTGAAAGCGTGTCGATAATCTTACGTTTA
>CAZZZY010000565.1:0-4654 GCA_964658545.1 uncultured Acetobacteraceae bacterium
CGTTAAAAAATTGACTTTGGTAACAGAGTTTTAGCCTTAACTGAACCGTATTGGGTTATAGTAAGGAATTTAGTGCTTGAAAAATAAGGACTAAAGTCCTTACTACGAACTTGATATATAGGACTCCTATTTGATTTCTGAACGAAATTAGGTATTGTAGAGTGTGTTAGAACGGAGTTCGTAACGCACTATTATCACGGGTTTGATGCGTTACGCTGTCGCTAACACATCCTACGGATATTTTCAGAAATCAAACCGGATTCCTATAGCTGAATATTAGTGTGATGTTTCGCCAATAAACGATCGCTGTTAAGTAAGTGGGTCAAATTAAATATAAAACCTCACCCTGCCTCCGGCTTCCCTCTCCTTACTAAGGAGAGGGATTGAGAGTGAGGTTTGATCTTATATTTAATTACGCCTACCTACTTAAACCAGCGCTGCTGTCGCCTTGACTGCAAAAATCTTCTCAATCACATCTTCTACCACCTTATCTGGCGTAGAAGCACCAGAAGTGATTCCTACGACAATTTCACCATCTGGTAACCAGTTTTCTGTAGTTATTAACTGCCCAGTTAATTGCCGATGTTCTATGGAATATCTTGATTTAATCCGTTCAACAGTATCAATGTGATAAGAAGGTATTCCCCGCTCAAAAGCAATTTGTTGCAATTGAGTAGTATTCGATGAATTAAATCCACCAATTACTACCATCAAATCTAAATGATGTTCCACTAACTCCAACATTGCATCTTGGCGTTCTTGGGTGGCATCACAGATAGTATTAAAGCTTTGGAAATGCTGATTTAACTCTGTGGGGCCGTATTTCTGCAACATAGTCCGCTCAAAAATTTTCCCGATTTGCTCAGTTTCGCCTTTAAGCATCGTAGTTTGGTTGGCAATGCCAACTCTTTCTAAATCTTGATCGGGGTCAAATCCTGCTGAACAAGCTTTAGCAAATTTGGTCAGAAATTCTTCACGGTTCCCACCATTGATAATATAGTCAGCAACATACTCTGTTTCTGACAAATTCAACACAATCAAATACTTGCCAGCAAAGGAACTAGTAGCAACTGTTTCTTCGTGCTTATATTTACCGTGAATTATTGATGTGTAATCGATTTTTTTGTGCTTTTCTACTGTATTCCAAACTTTAGATACCCAAGGGCAAGTTGTATCAACAATTTTGCAGCCTTTATCGTGAAGGATCTGCATTTCTTGAACGCTAGCCCCAAAAGCGGGTAATATCACTACATCACCAGTGCCAACAACAGAAAAGTCTTTATTCTTTCCTTGAATAGGGATGAATTCTACTTCCATCTCCTGCATCCGTTGATTTACAGAAGGATTGTGAATAATCTCGTTAGTAATCCAGATGCGTTCTGCAAGGAAGTGCTGACGGGTTTCGTAGGCCATGGCCACAGCCCGTTCCACACCCCAGCAAAAGCCAAAGGCTTGTGCTAGTCGGATTGTCACATCACCCCGTTGCAGGATGTAATTGCGATCGCGAATTTCCTGAATCAAGTTACTCTGATACTCAGATTGCAACTGGGTGGCAACTTCTGCTTGATGACCAAAGCCTTTACGATTGTAATTTTCTGAATGTTGGAGGCTGCGCTTAAAAGCTTTTGTATCCATTAGATTTGTCTACTTCAACCACTATTTTTTATTTTCTCGCGCTCAGAGGCGATTTATACAGAGTTGTATTCAAAGATATTACTTCTTTTTGTCCTTTAGCCTTTTTCCCCCGAAGGATGTTGACGCTGGGATTTTAATTCGATTTCGCCATAAATCTGCAATGCAGAACGCCAAACTACATAGCCTTCAGGACTTAAATGTAAGCCATCAGTAGTAAATTCGCGGCGGAGATTCCCTTGCTTGTTGGCAAACAGAGGATATAAATCGAGATATTTGACACCTTTTTTGGCAGAAATGCTTTGCAGTTGCTGATTTAACTCCCGAATGCGACTATTGGCAACAGCTAATAGTTTATCTCGTCCTTTCCAGCTTGCTTCCTCTGCCGCATGTGGCAAAATCGATTGGACAACAATTTGCGCTGTAGGATGCGTCTTTTGGAGGTAACTGATAATTTGCCGCTGATTATCTAAAATTACCCCGTTACTCATCCCCCGAATTAGGTCATTAATGCCAATCATCACAAAAATTACCTCTGGCTGGGTGCGGTCAAATACCTTCAATCTTTTTAATAGTCCATTGCTGGTTTCGCCAGAAATTCCTTGATTGAGCCAATTTTTACCTTCGGGTAATAACTCAGAGGGAAACCACAAACTCAGAGAATCTCCGGCTAGGATGCTTAAATGCGGAGGGCGTTGGTCAGCCGCTACCTTGGCTTCTTGCTTGAGAACGTCTACCCATTCTTGGTAAGTGAGTTGGTGACGGCGACCCAAATCAGGTGTAGCAATTTGGGGTGAGTTATTCAGGTTGATTGCCTCTGGGGATGTTACTATCCCAAAAAAGGCGGTCAATTTCTGCTGTTGCCAAATTAGCAGGATGACCGCCAACATTAGGATGCCGTTGGTTAACAGCGAGAGAAATGCCCAGGTAGGAAAGGTTTTTGCAGAAGTAGACACGACTAGCGAAATTTACCAATTATTTGAATCAAATTTTAACGCTAGTGATCGCAAATCAGCCCAATTTTAGATTTTGATGAATGACTCAGCACTCTTAAGTGGGACGATCGCCAAACTCGGAGTTGTAACCTTCTTCACCGTGTTCGTTGATATCCAAACCTTGTAATTCAGCTTCCTCTTTGACACGCAGACCGACTGTAGCATCGATAACCTTGAGAATAATCCACGTACCAACACCTGCGATCGCATAAGCAATGGCAATTGCTGCTAGTTCAACTCCCAATTCACCAAAATTACCACGCAGTACTCCCTCTTTACCTCCTCCGTTGACTTGAGTAGTGGCAAAGATGGCCGTTAAAATTGCCCCCACTGTACCACCAACACCATGCACGGGATAGGTATCTAAAGCATCGTCAATTTCTAGCTTGTGCTTGAAACTCACAGCATAGAAGCAAACAAAGGTAGTGATGAAACCAATTAAAATCGCTGATAGCGGTGTGACAAATCCGGCGGCGGGAGTGATACCCACCAAGCCTGCAACGGCTCCTGTAGCAGCTCCCACAGCGGTTGGTTTACCCCGTAAAACTGCTTCCAAAATTAGCCACATTAATGCACCGGCCGCCGCCGCCGTATTGGTGGCAACAAAGGCTGTTGTTGCCACATTTGTAACGAAGTTACCAGAAGTTATACTAGCAACAGATAGGGCACTCCCACCGTTGAAGCCGAACCAACCAAACCACAGCAAGCCAGCACCCAGCAAAATAAACGGAACGTTGTGTGGCGGGCTAAGGCGATCAGGATGAGTTCTCCGAGGCCCAAGAACGATGGCAGCTACCAGGGCTGAAACGCCAGAACTAATGTGAACTACTGTACCCCCGGCAAAGTCGAGGGCACCCAATCCACCAGCCAAACCTAAGAATCCACCTTTAGCCCATACCATGTGGGCCAGAGGCGTGTAAACAAAGGTTGACCACAGTAGAACAAACAGTGAATAGGCACGGAAACTCATCCGTTCTGCGATCGCTCCAGAAATTAATGCTGGGGTGATAATGGCAAACATGGCTTGGTAAATCATGTATGCCTGGTGGGGTATCGTTCCGGCATAAGATGTTAAATCGGCATATTTGGAGTCTGCTGCTTTGAGCGCGTCTTCATAAGGTAGATGCGGCAAGTAGCCTTGAGTTTCTAAACCGACACCATTCAAACCGAACCACTGTAATCCACCGATAAACGGCAACCCTGGTGCAAAGGAAAGACTATAACCCCAAAGAATCCAGGTAACTCCGACAATCGCCATTAATACAAAGCTCATCATCAATGTGTTTAGGATATTGCGCGATCGCACAAATCCACCATAGAAGAACGCCAATCCCGGTGTCATTAACAGCACAAGTGCTGCTGAAATCAGCATAAATGCCGTATCTCCAGTATCAGCAGCAGGTGGGCTAGCGGCTGGTGTTTGGGCAAAAGCATTGCCCATCATCGATCCTCCCAAAAACAGCAGGGTGATAGCCCCAATCATCACAACTTTCTTCAACACTTCTTTTTCTTCCTAAACACCAGTGATTTGTATCCTTAACTACATTTGATTACTTTTAGCTACACATTTTTGTCTTGAAAGTTACTTAACCTTAATTTTCTGGAAATGTTAACAAAAATATAATCCTGATTATAGTTGCCAAAATTGACGTAAGGGTGTATTAACGTGATAAATGCATCTTTTTTTGAGAAATAGTATTTAAGTGCTACAAAATTCCCAATTTTTAGTATTACAAACCCAGATACTTGTGAAAAAGGAGAGTGTCAAACTTCCTTCCCGCATAAACGCGTAAATATCCAGATTGGCTGCTTCTAGCCCATTGGTTGCTCAAAAAACTTTACGATTTTGCATGATGTCAAAGAAGAAGGGATAGTTATTGATGGGAGCGAGGGCAACACCGTTCGGTTAAGATATCTCTCTGTTGAGGTAGCAGAGGTGCAGGGGGGAAAAACGGTAATTGCCCATTAACTCCTCCGCTCCCAATACTGCTCGGATAAGCAGGGGAGGCAGGGGAAGCAAAACTCAA
>CAZZZY010000566.1:0-4622 GCA_964658545.1 uncultured Acetobacteraceae bacterium
AAGAAAGAATACTTATACCGCAAGCTTTTTACCCATTCCAAATGGTAGGTTTATTTCCGCCGTGACGTACTAGTTTAGGTAAATCATGGCACCATTAACAGTAATGCTTCCGTTTGCTTTGATTTCGATATTACCTTTTGCTTTGATAGATAAATTCCCTGTGGAATCTAGTGATATTGCTTTCCCTTGATCATCCATTTTAATTTTATGACCACCTTGGGTTTCAATATCAATGCAGGCTTCACTATCATTTAAATAAATTTTGTGACCTTTATTTGTTTGCAAACGTACACCTGTTTTACTACCACCTTTATCTTCTTCAACGAATTGCAGTGTATGTCCAGTGCGGGTTTTAATAGTACGCAACCGCACTTTTCCACCTTGAATTGAATCTTCTACTTTTTCCGGTGGTGCGTCTTTACCATTCCATACACCACCAATAATGTAGGGACGGTGAATATCGCCATGTTCAAAACCTACTAATACCTCATCGTTGACTTCTGGTAAACAATCAAAACCCCTATTGTTAGCAGCACCTAATGCTACAACTCTAGCCCAATGGCTGGCGTGTTCTTCTGTGAGGGTGGGAAATTTCACTTTGACTCTACCCCAACCTTTGGGGTCTTTATTATCTGTGACAATTCCTACCAGGAAAGTCTGACCTGGCTGTAAGTGGATTTGGGGTGAAATGGTTGTTAACAGGCTTCCCGATCGCAATCCCCGCACGCTGAACTCAGTAGAATAAACTCGTTGGTTATAAAAGTGGCGAGTTTCAGTTACGTAATATTCTCCACTAAAGCGATCGCCTATTTCTTTAAGCTTGATTAATTTTCCTGGTCGAATTTGAGGATTTCCCTCGGCTTTGGCATCAGCGTATACATACTCGCCTCCAAGTTCGTCACACAAAGCCTGTGCCATAGCTTCTGCCTGTTTAGCGCTGGATACAGGCTGGTCTACAACAGTCATTTTGGGGGGTTTATTATTGAGATTGTATTCGGTGCTGACGCTGCTTCCTCGATTATTTCCTGTTTTAGTGATAACTTTTTCTGAACTAGCAGTTGAGGTAATTAATTTTTTCTGGGTATAGTCCCAACTACGTACTTCTACAGCACTAACCTGCTCTGCACTAGTGATGCGCGTACTAAAATGACTAATATTAACTAGCCATTTTAATTCTAAAGGTTTTTGAGTTTGAGGTTTGCAAAAATTTAGTTTATCTTCTGTAATAAAAAATTCAAAACCAATACGGGCTGCCCGTTCGCGCAAAAATTCCATATTAGTTTGATTCTCTTGAAATACATATTCATGAGGTTCTCCACTTGGGTCTATTTGACCTGCTTTTATTCCTACCTCTTCTGCTATTTTTTTTACGATATCAGTATCAGTTTCATTTAAAAATGAACGATTATGACGACCTCTATGTAAGCGATGAGAAATATCATAACCGCGAACTATAATAGGAGCTTCAGATTTTTCATTAAAGTGCATTTCAATGCCTGTAATTTCACCTTCAATCATAAAATCTTTGTCGTCTTTTGCAAAATTACTATCTTGAGTTGTACTCGCAACAAAACCCAAGCGTATCTTCTTACCAATTTCAAAAATCTTCTCATGACGTTGTGGTTTACGGTCTGTTTTATCGCTAGCAGGAAGATAACTATTATGCACGACTAAAGTAAACATTGCTGGTAAATGCAAGCTTTCTTCGATGGTTATTTGTAGCAAATCTTTGATTAATTCGCTATCAGCTTTTTCCCAAGCATTACCTTTAGAAAATTCTAGGAGCGGTTCAGATAAATAAAGACTTTCTTTTACTTCTGTAGGCATATTTATATACTGAAAATTATTACTATATTTTAGAATCCTAACTTCTTCAAGAAATCGGGTTTATCAAAAAAGTGAAGGTTCAAAACCGGACTTCTCTACGAGACGCTACCGCGTAGCTTGCTTCCCCGTAGGAGTACGTCCCGCTGCGCTAACGCCCCTTGTGGGCGAAACAGTCCTTGTATCTGAAGGTAGGTAAAAACCCTACTGCCGTGGGTGGCTTGATTTAATACTTGTGACTTCCGACTTCATTTTTTATTGGTTTTTATTTCTTACCTGTAGGATTATGAGAACTATTATTTCGATCTTTACCTTTACTAGCTGATTCCTTGGTTCCTGGAAGATTATTTTTATCAACTTCTTGCAAGCTAATATCTACCATAGCTCTTACAGGCGTACCATCAGTCAAGAACATATTAAGCGTGTAGGTTAAGCTAGTAATTACACAATAAAAATATTCATCTTTCCACATTAAAATATAAACTGATGGACGTTTATCTTTTTTTGTCGGTTCAACTCCTTTTTTGATATTATTAATATATTCTTCCATTACAGATTTTTTCGTTTCATAGGTATCAAAAAGTAATTGTTTTAGAGTAAATTTGTAAGGATCAACACCAGAAAAATTTACTTTTGGCAATAGTTCGCTTCCTCTGTTACCTTGCTTACTTTCCCATTTGACTGCTCTTGTAAAGCTAATTTCTGTAGGATTAAACATAAATTCAATATCATCAGATTCTGTATCATAAGCTTTTAGTTTTGCTTTTGTGAGGTTTGGTTGACGTTTTTGTGGTTCTATAAATGTAGGCTTATTTGTATCGGTAGCCATTTTTTGACTTCTCCTCATTTAATTAAGTATTACCAAGGTAAACGGCCTGAATACATTCCATAACGTTCTCTTTCTATTTCTAAACGTTGGCGTAATTTGCTATAAATCTCATTGGCTAATGTTTCTAAGTCGGCAGAATTATCTTGGTTATTTTCTTGTTTAGAAGCATCATAATTATTAGCAGAGTTAGCAGTATTTTGTATAGTTTCTGTCACAGGTTCAATATCTGTCGCAATATCAGATTTTGCAACTTCTCCACCATCGGCAAAACCTTGAATAGTGGGTAAACGTTTAGTTGATATTTGTGGTGTTTGTAAATTTATCGAATTATCTAAGTTTGATTGGTGATGATTAACTTGGTTAAAATCAAATGCTGTAAATTCCTCTGCATTACCATTTAGTAATTCTTCTACGCTTCCCCATTCGGAGGGAAAAGTAGTATTAAAATTATTAGCTGTAGTTGTATTATTTGTATTTGCTTGCCGAAAAATTAAAGGTGGTGATGAATAATGATGAGAGTGTTTGGGAATTTCAGTGGTTAAGCTTTCATTTGCTCCATTAAATAAATTGAATTGCAAAGAATGACGCGTAATCATCCCAGGATGGCTAATTCCAGATTTTTGCCGGGATAAAACCGAAATATTGGGAATTTTAGGAGAAATAATATCGGGGCTATTTGGGAAATTATCGACTTTAGTCGAAGGTTGAATATAACTAGTGTTTTTTGCTTGTATTGATTGAATATTGGGAGCGTTTGAGGTACTAATATCCTCTGATAATGTTCCACCACTATTAATGTGACGCAATACGTGAATATTTTTTTGTGCATCGCTAGCATTAATGACAAACTCTCCCGGAGTCAGCATTGCAGGTACAGTATCAGAAGATGCGATCGCGGCAGCAGAATTATCTGATATATTTTTTGGTGTAACTAATCCACCAATAGCATAACCTGTGGGTGCAGGTAGGTTATCAGATAATTGATTTAACAAATTAACAAAGTTATTTTGTGGTGATACTTCGGTTGCATCTGGTAGATTTTCTAGCGTTGGCGTTTCTAAAGAATTATCTTCCAGCTTGGAAGCTAAAAGTTCTGTTGGTGTTGCTTTTTGCGATGTTTCTGCTGGGAGAGTTAAAGAATGTTCCCTGTCTGCTAAATCTTTTGCTGCAATAGCATTATTAGCTAGATTATTTGCTTTTAGTGTAATATTATTTTGCTGCGATTTTTTTTGAATAGCAAGAGTATCTAAATTATCGCCTGCTGATACTTCTGGATATAAGTTATTTTGTTGTATTTCATCAAATTCGATTTGTTGATAATTACTTAAATTGTTTACTATACTATTAGTATCTGTATTTTCAGCGTTGGAATTTGCAGATTCTAGAGAATGATTTAATTCCGAATCTGTGTCTAAAATATCCTGCGTTATTTTGGTAGTTACAGAATCAAAATTTGCTACAGTAGCAACATCTTTAATTGTTGTTTCTAAATTACCCTCTTGGGCATTTATGTGATTGTTATCTTTAATTATTATTGGTTGATTTTCTGTAATTGTATTTTTGCTTGCTGTTTGAATAAGAGGAGATGACTGTTCTGAGCTAATATTCTCTTCTACTAGAATCTGATTGGTCAAATTTTCGGAAGTGTCAGATGTATTTATAATTTCATCAGAGTCAGCAGAATATGCTGGTGTGGTTAAAGTAGGTTGATTTTCTGTAATTGTATTTTTGCTTACTGTTTGAATAAGAGGAGATGACTGTTCTGACTTAATATTTTCTTCTAGTAAAATCTGATTGATAAAATTTTCGGAGGTGTCAGATGGATTTATAATTTCATCAGAGTCAGTAGAATATGCTGCTGTGGTTAAAGTAGCTTGATTTTCTAGTGTATTTTGTTCAATATTGTGCTGTTTATATTCTGCTTGAATAGATGAATTATGTGTAAGTGATATTTGAGATATATTTTTTT
>CAZZZY010000567.1:0-4616 GCA_964658545.1 uncultured Acetobacteraceae bacterium
ATTTCCTGAAGAACTACCGTTATCCATTAATAGAAGCAGAAGTAAACCAAGACCCGCAACTCCGATTATTGGCCAGAGTGGAAAGGAATTAGAACTGTTTGGTACCAAGATATCTCCTCCAGAGCTAGGGAAAGTATCGAAGGTCATTGTTTCTCCCCCTAACGCTACTGGATTGTTACTCAGAAACATATCTCCTGGGACATCTTCTCCCAAGAGCCGATTGAATTCCTGTGGAATCGCGTTACTGGGTCGTCCGAGTTCCCCACCATCTTCGGAGTATGGATAGGATAGTACTTCAAAAATCTTCTGTTGGAGTTGTTTCGGATCTCCAGAATTCAACGCATCCAAGCCTGTAGAGATTTTATTTAAATAAAAATTTGTCATCTCTGGCGACAAACCCAGAGACTGAATCTGCTCTTTAATGTTGGGAATTGTTGAGGCTTGCTCAAACAGCAGTCGTCCGTATGATAATTTCAAGTCTAGTAATCCATTACGGAGGCTGACCGAGTTATCGACTCCTGAGTATGGGGACCAGTAGAACTGGTTGGTTACAAGTCCAAGTCCTTGTACTGGATTGCGACCAAAACTTTGTCCAAGAAGATATTGAGAGCTATCCATGATGGCGGGGGATTCGTTTCTCCAAAATGAGGCGAAAGGCACCGCAGAGAGATTGGGATTGTTGCCGTAAAAGCTAGCGAAATTCTGAAAGTTTTTCTCCCCACCTGCCGCTTGTATCAGGAGGTTTTGATAACTAGTCCCGCCATTTAAATCCACTAATTGTTGGATTACCGCTCCAGTTTTATTGCAGGTCAGACCAAATCCCACATCACATCCAGGAATAACTCGCATCTGACTCAGATTCTGGTTATTTATTTGGTACTGGAGATACTCAGATTCTAGTCCTTGTTGGATACCATAGCGTCCAATATTGAGCTGTGCAAAAGCAGACTGACACGTAGTGAGTACTACTGCAACAGATGAGAATGCGATAGTTGCAAAGCGAACCGCTTTCGACATCGCAATTCTTTGAAAAATTGATTTAGGCAAGATGCACCTCCACTAAACGACAGCAATTTAATTGGGCATTAGGGAGAAGGGTAGGAGCAAGGGAGAGAAAAATTACCTCTTTCCCCTCCTTCTGCTCCCTACTCCCTAATTCAACTCTTAGGTAAAGAAATGTTGATTGTGATTCCTGTACCTTTAAGATTTCCTGATGAGAGTGTGTGATATAAGACCAATGCCCGATTTGGTTGGTCGAAAAGAAACCCACGCTTCGTGGGTTTGATCTTCCCTTGCTTTACTAAGGAAACGAAGGCTTCTAAATATCTACGTATACCTTGACGGTTCTCTTGACTAGTATTCATATGATGCTCAATCAGCATCATAAAGAAGTCCAAACTACGATTTTCCTGCCCCTGAATCAGACTGCCCTCATCTAAGAAAGAACTTGCTATGAGCCTGCCATCAACTTGTTTAACCTTAAACAAAGTAAAGTAACGCCCTTCTTTTTTAGGATCGTTTGCATAACAGACCCAAGAACCCTCTTGATTCTGGGTAAAACCTTGGTCAGCAAGATAAGAAAGCAAAGAATTACTTGCCTTGATCTGTGGTGGAGGTAATAAATCCTCAATAGGATCTAAAGAGCAAATCCTCTGTGTTGTTTTCCGTTGAGAAATAGTAGGAGTCTCCTGCGTATGGACGCGCAGGGGCTTATCATCAGACATTGCCATGCTAGACATTGCAGCCAATGCAGATACTTGGAGAACGATCGCTCCAAACAAACGAACAATGATATTCATGTTTTTCCTGTTACTTTTGCTTACGTTGTCTATAATCAATATCTAAATCAAACATCCAATATTAAGGTTTTATGGACAAGAAAAATCTGGCTCTTTGATATTTAGAGATATGCAAAAAACAATTGACATCATGTCCACATTTTTCTATTCCACGTCTAATTTTTAGCCATTCTTATGAGGCGTTTATGCCTTAATCGGTGGCTGTTATGATTCCTATAAAAGGTCTTTTTTAGCTCTTTAGTATCTTAATATAAGCAGACTTTTAAAAGCTCTGTGCCTTGCAAGTTGGTGCTTTTGTTGATTTCTTTGCTGGATTGAATATTCTTTTGTTTTTTGGAGGTAGCACACCTAACTAGCTGTTTAAGCATGGTTACAATTTGATGTATAAAATCATATCTCCTGAGAGTAAAATAATATTACCATGAGCTTGAGGTATGCAACAGCATTGTGGACAGTTGTCAAAGTTGTACACCGTGAATTATAACCACCTCTTCATTAAACTTCATGGCAAATAGCTGAGAGTCAAAGTCAATTTATTTACACATCGTTTAGTATTTTGTAACTTAATACTATTCTTTTTAAATTAAAGGCATTATGTGTTAAATACAACAATTGTTACACTAATCTGGGTATATCAATATACTTTAATTGCTAAATAAGTCTGAATTCTTTGAACTCGAAGCTACAAGCGATCGCAGCATCTAAGTTAAATTAATTACTAAGTATAAACTTTCCAATTTAGCAAACGTTGTTGCCATATCGGACTCATATTTGATTTTTGAAATACACATAGGGTGCGTTAGCCTATGGCGTAACGCACCACCTGAAGTTTTTGATGCCGTACTCTCGGCGATAACACAACGCCAGTTGCTCTACAACGGATAGCGCTGCCGTATTGCCTGCGGCATGGCAACTCTTAGAGACGCTGCTGCGCCCTCGCAGACATTAGTGCAATTACCTTAACCTCTCACCGATGAAACTCCAGTCATTGCAGTATTTTCAGGTAAATAGACCACGCGGTACAGGGCACAGTAATGCTGTGCCCTTACGATAGCCTGTTTGAGACTAAAAACCTCGATTCAGGTCGCTATTTAACGTTAAAGTCAAGTCGGTATTAGGATTAATCACTACCACTTGATTTGTGGAACTATGATCAAGAATACCCCCAATTGTTGCACCAGCTGCCGCACCTCCGATGACTTTTCCGGCAGTAATAGAGCGATTCCCAGTGATCCCAGAGATTCCAGCCGCAGCCGCTCCCCCAATTGCTGTATCTGTTAAAGTCGAGACAATGTTGCGATTCTGATTTGCTCCTACAGCTGTACCAATAGCTGTACCAGTCAAGACCTTACCAAGGGTAATATGTTTATTACCCGTTATCCCAGAAATTCCAGCTGCTGCGGCTGATCCGACTGCCGCATCTTCGAGAATCGCTGTGAAGTTAGGACTACGAACATCTTGTGTAGTTGTAATTGAATGCGAAGAGGCGTTAATCCCCAGTTGTTGACCATTAATAATCAACTGACTAGCTACAAATTGGGAGCCACCATTTACAGGCTCCAATTGTCCGACAATTTTACTACCAGCAGGAATTACCACGTTTCCCTGATTATTAGTGATATCAGTTGCAACCGTTAATGTTAAAGGTGCAGTTTCCTTGGGACTAACAACAATTCGTTTTGCATCAAGATACTTAACTGGAATGGAAGTTCCAGATGGCAGCAGTCCTGTTATTGAGGAACTACCAAAACCTGCAATATATTGTCCAGGAATACTAGAAGCAAGTCCCGAGCTAGCTAAACCTTGACACAAAAAAGCTGACACTTCAGCCCGACTAGCTAATTGATTAGGGTGGAGGTACTTAACATCTGGATAATCCACAACCAAATGTTTTTCAGTTGCTGCTGCTATCCCACTATCGGCATAGCTAGGAATTGTATTTGCATCAGTAAAATTGGTATTCAATGTCGTAGTCACAGACTGAGTTGGAGAATAATTTAAGCCACTAGCTAAAGCGACTAAAACTTGAGCGCGAGGAATATTTTGACTAGGGTTGAAAACCTGACCAGGGTAGCCTGACAAAAATCCCGCTTGAGAAGCCGTTTCAATGGCAGTATATGCCCAGTAATTTGCAGGCACATCAACAAATTGAACTGGATTACGAGTTCTTTGTGCATTAGAGAAAGCCTTGCCAATCATTGCAGCAAACTCAGCTCGAGTTACAGAAGCATTGGGTCGAAAAGTTCCATCCGGATAACCACTGATAATACCTTGGCTTGCTAGTTGCGTAATACATGATTGAGACCAATTGCCTTGAACATCAGTGAACTTAGATTGAGCTAGTGTTGGTGCTGCAACCACTAAAGGTGCAACTGCACTAATCATTATTTCTAATCCAATCAGTAAAGCAGACACCGACTGGTGTTTACGGATTTTCTTCATTGAATTATTCACCTCTATTGATAGCTATTTCCTGGTTAAACTAGCTGCGAGTTTTGATCAACCCTATTGTTGATTTTTTACTCTAATGCCCTAGCATATCTACTATATACTTGTCTGATATTAGACTAAAAAGTTCCAAAACCGGATCAGGCATTTACAATTAATAAAATGCTATGAGCCTAGTAGTCTGGCAACTCAAAAATGCGCTTGTGAGGTTAGAACCAGACCTGAAAAATCGGAAGTTGCGGGTTTTGCCGATGAATTCTGAGTAAACTTATCTAAGTACAGCTTTGCGTAAAATCGTGGCGAATTGAGGCTGAAAATTTAAACGCAGAGGGACGCAAAGGTAAGCGCAGAGGTACGCCAAGAATTCGC
>CAZZZY010000568.1:0-4615 GCA_964658545.1 uncultured Acetobacteraceae bacterium
CTCTGCTCCTCTGCTCCTCTGCCCCTCATCCACCTACTCAGCACTCCCTTTCACTCTAGCTAGCTAACTGATATCAAATAACTCCCCACCAAGGGTATTTCTCTTACCACAAAATAATCCCCTTTTCGAGATGTCTATTAGCTAGTAAGTTACTTGATATATAGGGTAGATGGTTGTGATGATAACTTGATACTTAAAAATAAGATGTATTTTATTACATCTATAACCAGATACTTGTATTCATCCTGTATTATGAACAATATATAACTGTATTCCCATCAGTTATCTGTAGATTAAGTGGAGGAAATAGAATGAGTTTGTGGCAACGCCCACTGAAAAGGTTACAAGCGATCGCTGAAAATAGACCATATTGGTTCCGGCTAAATTCGCTCAAAAGCTTTGTATCACTCTTTTTGGTAGGTACGGTATTGAGTGTGGCGCTTGCCGCCTGCTCTGGTGGAACTGGAAGTAATTCTTCCACAGAAACCCCTGCTGCTAGTCCTGTTGCTGCAAGTAAGGATAATGTTGAACTAACCCTCGTTTCTTTTGCTGTCACCAAAGCGGCTCACGAAGCCATTATTCCTAAGTTTGTAGAACGATGGAAGAAAGATCATAACCAAACTGTCGTCTTCAAGCAAAGTTATGGCGGTTCTGGTTCCCAGACTCGCGCCGTTATCGATGGTTTGGAAGCAGATGTTGTCCACTTGGCGCTAGCTGGAGATACCTCAAAAATTGAGAAGGCTGGATTGATTCAACCAGGATGGGAGAAAAAAGTTCCCAACAATGGTATTGTCTCCAAATCAGTAGCAGCATTAGTCACACGTCCAGGAAATCCAAAAAACATCAAGAACTGGGAAGATTTAGCCAAAGACAGTGTAAAGTTGATTACTGCTAACCCCAAAACTTCCGGCGGTGCTAAGTGGAATTTCTTAGGACTATGGAATTCTGTGATTAAAACAGGTGGCGATGAGGCCAAAGCTACTGAATTTGTGACTAAAGTTTACAAAAATGTGCCAATCTTACCTAAAGATTCGCGGGAAGCGACTGATACATTTGCCAAGCAAGGGCAGGGAGATGTCTTAATAAACTACGAAAACGAAGTTATCTTGGCACAGCAAAAGGGCGAGAAGGTTGAGTATATCGTTCCCGATGTGAATATATCCATTGACAACCCGGTCGCTGTAGTAGATAAGAACGTCGATAAGCACGGAACCCGCAAAGTTGCTGAAGGTTTTGTGAAATACCTCTATAGCCCAGAAGCACAGCAAGAGTTTGTCAAATTGGGATTCAGACCCGTAGATAAGACTTTAGCTCAAACTAAGGAAGTCATAGACAAATTTCCCAAGGTGAAAACTCTCGGTACAGTTGCAGACTTCGGTGGTTGGGGAGCAATCGATAAGAAGTTCTTTGCAGATGGGGGCGTGTTTGATAAGATTCAAGCGCAAATTAAACGGTAATTTAGTCATTAGTCAATGGTCGGTAGCCAGTAAAAAAAACAACCGACCACTGGCAAAAAATTTCGGTGTTGCTGAATCGAGGGATGAATCTGGATGTAGAGATTTTGCATTGCATCTCTACGAAGATTTTGAAATTATGCAAAATTATTTTTCATACCGCAATCAGCAACGCCAAAACTTCTTGTGAAATTAAAATTTTGAATTTTTGACTATGACGACTCTATCCCCTTCTGTGGAAGTTAAACGCAAAACACCATTCTGGAAGAGATTGGGGGGGGTTCCTTGGACTTGGCGAATCACCATTGTATACCTGACGGTAATGTTGTTTATTCCCATAGCTGCCATGTTTCTGAAGGCAAGTACGGAACCCCCAGCGAGATTTTGGGCGATCGCAACCAGTGATATCGCATTAGCAACATACAACGTAACTTTTTTTACGGCAATATTTGCTGCCTTACTCAATGGCGTATTTGGAACTTTGATTGCTTGGGTTCTAGTTCGCTACGACTTTCCCTTGAAACGCTTGATTGATGCCACAGTGGATTTACCCTTTGCTCTGCCAACTTCAGTAGCAGGGCTAACCCTAGCAACAGTTTACAGTGATAAGGGTTGGATCGGTTCGCTACTAGCACCACTAGGAATTAAGGTATCTTTCACCCGCACGGGAGTAGCGGTAGCAATGATATTTATCTCACTACCTTTTATTGTGAGAACTGTGCAACCCGTGCTTCAGGAAATGGAACATGAAATAGAAGAAGCCGCCTGGTGTTTGGGTGCTTCTCAATGGCAGACCTTCTGGAAAGTGATTTTGCCACCTTTATTTCCCACAATTTTAACTGGTGTTGCCTTGGGTTTCTCCCGTGCAGTTGGGGAATATGGGTCAACTGTAATTATCTCTTCCAATACGCCTTTCAAAGATTTAATCGCACCTGTGCTGATTTTCCAACGATTAGAGCAGTATGACTATTCTGGTGCAACAGTAATTGGCATAGTTTTACTATCGATTTCGTTGGTATTGCTATTAGCAATTAATTTCTTACAAGCATGGGCAAGGCGATATGACACTAGATAAGCCAGGTTTTCATTCATCTACAGCCAAGTCTAAAGAGCAGAAAAGTTGGGTGCCAATAGTTTTAATTGGTATAGCGATCGCTTATTTAGCCCTAGTTCAATACATCCCTGCAATTAACGTTTTTGTCCAAGCCTTCAGCAAAGGTGTTGGGCCGTTTCTGTCCAACCTGACGCGCCCAGCTTTTCTCCATGCAGCTTGGCTGACACTATTACTGGCTGTAATTTCTCTGCCTTTAAATACAGTATTTGGGCTATGTGCAGCTTGGGCGATCGCTCGTCACAAGTTTCCTGGACGCGCCGTAGTTTTGAGCATTATTGACCTGCCCTTTTCGATCTCACCCGTAGTCGCAGGATTGATGATTGTGCTACTATACGGTCGCAATGGGTGGTTTGGCCCTTGGCTCCAGGCCCATGATATCAAGATTGTCTTTGCCTTTCCAGGTATGGTTCTGGCTACAGCCTTCGTGAGTATGCCCTTTGTGGCGCGGGAAGTGATTCCTGTTTTAGAGGAATTTGGTAAAGATCAAGAAGAAGCTGCTAGAACTCTAGGTGCAAAAGATTGGCAGATATTTTGGCGCGTCACCTTGCCTAGTATCCGTTGGGGCTTACTCTACGGGTTGATTTTGACCAATGCCAGAGCAATGGGAGAATTCGGGGCAGTTTCGGTGGTATCCGGCAACATTGCTGACCAAACCCAGAGCTTACCACTGTTTGTAGAAGATGCTTACAAACAATACGAAACCGAAGCTGCTTTTTCTGCGGCTGTACTGTTGGGGTTGCTAGCGGTAGTAACCTTGGTGCTGAAGGAGATTTTAGAACGCAAAACCCGCATTAAAGATGTTGAATAGGTTAGGTATGTATGGGATATTGGGCATTGGTTATTAATTATTCTCCTCTGTCCCCCAGTCCCCAATCCCCTTGATGGTGACAATCATGACTAGTGACAATACACTGACCAATAAACGGATTCGACTAAGAATTCCCAAGGATTATCACCAGGAACCTGTAATTTCTCGCCTGGTGTCTGACTATGGACTGACTGTAAATATCACGGCGGCGATTTTGGGAGCCAATGCCGTCGGTGATGGTTGGTTTGACCTGGAATTACTTGGAACAGATGCACAAATTCAGAGCGGACTCAACTATCTCCATGACTTGGAGTTAGAAGTCTGGGATGACACTAAAGCAAGTGATTGGTAAGGATTATAGCAACACATAGTGGGGGCGCACAGCTAGCTAGCTGTACGTTCCTGCTAATGATTATGATTGTGGTTTAAGTGGGGCTCCGGCATAAAAGTCGTCAAAAGCTACATCTGCTGCGTACTGTTCCCGTTTAGCGCTGGCGATGACCACTCCCTTGGCAATGCCTTTTCTGCGAAGTTCATTAAGCAGGAAAGGCAGAGGGCAGAAGGCACTTATGGATTTATCCCTTCCCCAGAATGCCCGAACCCTCTGGGCGACCGAAGAGAGCCACGGATTTAACAACATATATCTCTAGCTGATCGCAGGATATGCAAAATTGAGCAAGTAGTTTATAAATCAAATAGGATTGCTATATAACAGTAAAATCGGTGATATTTCATGAACATTGTCACACCAAAGCGATTTACTATTGACGAATATCATCGGCTGATTGAACTGGAATTTCTAAAGGAGAGCGATCGCATTGAATTAATTCGCGGAGAACTAATTCAGATGGTAGCCAAAGGCACACCTCATACATATTGCACAACTCGACTTTGTAGACAACTGGATCGATTGCTGGGCGATCGCGTTGTTGTGCGTTGTCAAGAGCCAATCATACTACCATCAGATAGTGAACCTGAACCAGATGTGGCGATCGCACGAGGAAATGAGACTGACTATCTTCCCCATCATCCTTATCCCGAAGATATTTTTTTAGTGATTGAAATTTCCGATTCAACCCTAAATTACGACCAAACAACAAAGTTAGAAGTCTACGCAGAAGCCGGAATTTTTGATTATTGGATTGTCAACTTAAATGTTCACCAACTTGAACGTTACAGGCAACCTTATCAAAATACTCAAGGTAAATTCAATTATCTCAGCAAGCAGATATCTTTGCC
>CAZZZY010000569.1:0-4611 GCA_964658545.1 uncultured Acetobacteraceae bacterium
GTTAGGCTAAAGCCGTAACACACCCTACTTTTTGATTTACTTTATAAATGGTCTCATAGCTAAAATGCGTTGAAACGAACTGAAATTTCAGAAATTAAGATAGATTAGGGCTGATGGGTTAGACCCCCTATCAATTCGCCAACAACATCATTTATTTATGGACAAAGTAGAGACAATTGGTTCTCCTGTTGAGCAAAAACCTTTCCCGAAATAGAGTTTGCGACTGCGCCGGTGCCTACGATTAATGACAAAAAAGGCACGGTGGTCTTTACTGTTGCCTATGTGATGAACAAGCAAGCACAGCACAAAGCCGAGTCCTGGGAGTTGATTTCTTATCTCACGGGTAAAGAAGGGATGCAGAAGTGGACAGGAACAGGGTTTACTTTGCCAACACGTAAATCAGTAGCAAAGAATTTGGGTTATAACCAAGACTTGCTGCGATCGCCATTAGTTGCGGGAGTGAATTATGCTACACCTTGGCAGGTGGGTAAATATTCCGGTGCGATCGTCAATAACTTTGATAACCAGAAAAGGTTAATAAGCTAATCGTCATTCTTTTTTCCAGAATGATTCCCTTGTAAGAGTTGGGTCTGAAAAATCAGTTTAAAGCATACTGGTCAAGCTTTATTCCCCTACTTTAGAGGATCTCTGCTCAGTTGCAACGAATCTTTACCGACCTGGATACTGATATCAGAGTAGAGATTGCCAGTGCTTTCCACTCGTACTTCCCCTAAGTTTAAAGTGTTGCGAATTGATTCAGCACTGTCGCTATCTCCTTGTTGGGCAATAATGCGAGTTACTTCTAACGGCTCACCCCAGCTTTTAGCAATATATATATTGTGATAGCCAGCTTTTTCCAAAATGTTGATTAGTGGATGCAGGTTAGCTTGATTAGTGCCTGTACTGTCTTGAAGTGCTATTCGTAAGCTAGTGGGATTACGAACCACTTGTGCTTTGGGTTCTGAGTCCAAATCAAAGTACTTAGCCATCATCTCACCAATGTGTCGGTTGTCTGGTATCCAGTAGCTAGCATCATACTCTTTCTTTTCGCTAAATCGACCAGGCACCATCAACATCTGCATATTGGAACGATGAGTTTGCACCATAAAACCCAATAGCGCTACTAACTCTTCTACTGTTAAGTTGGAATCTATGTGTTCTTTAACTATGTCAAGTATTTTAGGCAGTTGACTGAGAGTCGCTGGGTTGAGGGTTTGATCGGTTAAGGCACTAATGACCATTTGCTGCCGTTGAATGCGACCAATATCTCCTAACGCATCATGGCGAAATCGCAAAAGTTGTAGGGCTTGATCGCCGTTGAGATGTTGCTTGCCCGCTTTCAAATTGATATACAGGTGCTGGGAATCATCTCGGTATTTCATATTCTTCGGTACGTAGACTGTCACACCACCCAAGGCATCGACTAACTTGCTGACTCCCAAAACGTTAATTCTGATATACCGATCAATTTCCACTCCATCCAAGAGATTACTGACTGCTGTACTGGTCAAAGCCGGCCCACCAAAAACATTGGTAGCATTAATTTTGGTCAAACCATGCCCAGGTACCTCTATGCGGGTATCTCTAGGAATGGAAAGCATAATTAACTTTTTCTTGTCTGGCTCAAATCGCAGTAGAAGCATCACATCCGAGAGACCATCAAAGGAATTTAGTTCCGGCTGATATCTCATGTGTAGCGTTTCAGGGGGCGGGTTCTTAATGTCTGGTGGCAACACACTCATCCCCAAAACTAAAACGTTCACAGGGCGACTTAATGCAGAAAATTGTAGTCCGCCCCCAGTGATCCGCTCTCCATCAAAGGCTGCTTGCTGTTGTTGATTTAGCTGAGTTTTCTCCAAAGGCTTGCTGGTGAAAGAAACCGCTAACAGGGTGCCTGCGATCGCTGCTCCCATCGCTACACCGCCCATCCTCACCCAAAACCATAGCCAACTTCTTGGTGTTAGCTTTTTGGCATTTCTCTTACTTTGTTTAAAGGCTTTTGCCGAATGGTTTTCTCCTGTGGGCATTCTTGTATCACTAACTCCTCACACTTGGACTAGACAATTTGTGCTTGTCAATCCAAATTGAAAGCAGACAAGCTAACCTATAATAGCTCACTCTCAAATTATCTTTTAGCCAAAATCTAATCTGACTCGGAGCAATAGCAACCAATTGTGAATGCTGCTCAAAAATTATGGCTATTCAGTACTTAGTATGCTAAATCAATCTGCTAAAAAGCTTAAAATCTTGCTGTACAATAAAAACAGGTATTATTTTTAACGTTTTAGGCTTTTCTAAGTACAGCATTTCATTAATTCGTAGCGAATTCTTGGCGTACCTCTGCGCTTACCAATGGTCCCTCTGCGTTTAAATTTTCAGCCTCAATTCGCCACGATTTTACGCAAAGCTGTACTAAGGACTTAAGGGTTCTCAGCACTGATTTTAAAGTCTAATTTTGATGTTTAACTCATAATTTGGCATCACAAGTACTGAATCACCAAAATTATTAGCTTTATTTCATCATTTCTTTATAAAATCAGTTTTTATAGCGTTTAGTCAGTATTGTTTCTTCGGATGTATCATCCATGACATCAGTGGTGTTATTGTCTAGAGCATCATTATAATAGTGAAATTGTAATGGGGCTACTGGAGTTCCCAAGTTGTGATTATTTTCAATTCCATAACTGCTGATACTAGAGTTTATAGTTTGGCGATCGCTCAGAGAATTGACACTAAATTGCATCAGATTTGACTGCCCATCATTATTAGACTTTACTTGCAAGTCATTTGGAACAATGGAAAAAGTAATGGATGGTATTGAGGTAACTGCTTGATGAGCGAATATTAGGCTAGAAGTAAAACTCTGAAGCTCAGTTGTGTAGCTTGAGGATTGTGTACTATTTCCTGCCGTACTTGTGATGATATTACGTATTTGACTCTCAGTTAAGTTGTGATTAGCACTAAGCATTAGGGCCACTACACCAGCAACGTAAGGGGCAGCCATAGACGTGCCACTATAAGTAGCATACTGATTATTCGGCACAGAGGAATAGATATCAACACCAGGAGCAGTAACGTAGCTAATTGGGAGTATCCCAGAGCGATTAGAGAAATTAGCCATCTGATTGTTCTGATCAACTGCGCCAACTGCAATTCCATAAGTGGATGCATAGCTAGCGGGATAATCTGGCGATGAGGAACCATCATTGCCAGCGGCCATTACAACAGTCACACCTTTACTGCTAGCGTATTCAATGGCTGACTTGAGAATATCATCCGGTAAAACGCTTCCCAGGCTGAGGTTGATTATATTAGCACCATTGTCTACAGCAAAGTGAATACCTTCAGAAATTGTAGTATCGTTACCTGAGCCGGAGCTATCGAGAACTTTGACTGGCATGATTTTAGCGTTGTAGGCAATGCCAGTCACACCATAGTTATTATTTTCACCAGCAATAATGCCAGCAACATGAGTGCCATGACCATTGTCATCTAGGACATTATTGTTGTTGTCAACAAAATTCCAGCCGTGGACATCATTAACGTAGCCATCGCTATTTTGGTTGGGATTAGTCCAGATATTATCCTTTAAATCTTGGTGATTATAGTCAACCCCAGTATCTAAAACAGCAACGACAACGCCTTGACCTGTATATCCATGCGCCCAAACTTCAGGAGCTTTAATAAGATCCGCTCCCCAACCATTTCCACCAACTTTAGGAACATCTGCATAGGTAGTTTGGCCATTCGCATCACTAACGGCAGCGGCGGCATTCACCAAGCCATAGCCAGTGGTAGAGTTATAGTTTCCAACACTGCTACTACCACTTAAACTTAAGTTGTTTTGAGCTAGACTTGTAAAAGTATTAGATGAAGAAATAGGAGTTAAATTAAGTTGTTGATTTGATAGAGAACTAGAAGTAAGCTGATCAATAGGCATAAGTATTTAACCCCACAAAAAATAACAATTTTTTGGTGACAATCTGAAAATTACCAACTTTTGTTAGCAAAATATATCCTGACTTTTCAGGTTTTATAGAAAAGCTAACGATTAACCTAACCCCCTAACCCCCTTGCCGATGCAGGAAGGGGGAAAATTCAAAGTCTCTCTCCTAGAAGGAGAGAGAAATAGAAGAGAGGTTTTCCAGATACCGTGAAAAGTCAGAATATGTCAAGGCATTGATTATGTTGCTATGTCAATAATTACTATGGAATCCAAGTACAAAATGCCAATTTGATTACAAATAAATTAACCGTTCAAAGGAGTTGTCTCGCTAAAGTAAAAATAGGTACATTCCTATTGAGATTGTTCACCCATAGGCTGCATAGAACAAGGAGCTTAAGCCCCAAGTCCAATCTTCTAAAGATAAATTACGCGCTTTTTCAAAGTTTTTCCAATTGCGGGTTAAACAAATCCCATTCACCGAACAAGGCAAAAGTAAAAAGTAAAAAGGCACTCATAAAGAAAAAAAATGGTCTGAACGCGAACAGCGTTCCCGTTTGCGGTAGCGTTGCGTAGCAAAGGGTAGCCCCTAAATTTATTTATGGGGCAATACCGCTTGGGTTAAGGCTAAAACTCTGTTACCAAAGTCAATTTTTTAACGTAGACGC
>CAZZZY010000570.1:0-4603 GCA_964658545.1 uncultured Acetobacteraceae bacterium
GCGGAGGGAGAAGCACGGGGAAAAGCGGAAGGAGAAATACAGGGAATCATATCGAGTATACGGACGAGTTTGGAAGCGAAGTTTGGTAATGAGGGTTTGGAATTTATACCCCAATTTTCTCAAATTAATGATTTGGAACAATTACAAAGGATTTTGCGAAGTGTGGTTTTAGCGAATAATCTTGAAGAATTACGGCAAACTTTTTCATGACTTTTTGTCAATTATTAGCTATTTAAAAAAATAACAAGCCCTCATATTGATGAGGGCTTTTTTGTTTCCAATTATTCCGAATTAACCCAATCGGTGGGGGCAATGCAGCTTCATTATCCAGGGCTATACCGCCACGTTTCCAATTATTCCGAATTAACCCAATCGGTGGGGCTTGGGTGGAGAATCCTATTGTTACATCCTATGGTTTCCAATTATTCCGAATTAACCCAATCGGTGGGGATCGTTTCGGTTTCGGTTTTAATTGCTTGCTTCGCTTTCTCGTTTCCAATTATTCCGAATTAACCCAATCGGTGGGGAACTTCAAGCCTTGAAAATGGGTGAAACTTTCTGTTTCCAATTATTCCGAATTAACCCAATCGGTGGGGTATGATTTCCCTTGCAGCCGCATCCAGTGCGTCGTTTCCAATTATTCCGAATTAACCCAATCGGTGGGGAGTTCGTCTAGCAGCCCTTACCCAGTAAGGATTTCAGACCACAAATCGACACACCTCTAAAAAACATTGTAAAACCAACCGCAAAATTAATCAAACACATAGCTCAAACCCTTACACAGCAAGCTATCGACACACCTCAACGAAAGAATAAGGGTTTGGGCGATTTGGCGAGGTGTGTAGATAGTCATGTTACAAAACATCCTAAAATAGCCTCAAACCTAGATACAGAAAGACTTTGATGCCAGACTTGGTTTGACATAATATCTGATTGGTCATTCGCACGAGCAATGTAAAATTATCATTTGTACCCGACTAAGATTAAACACATACCGCGAATATTTAACGCGATACCACGAAGTGGTTGCCAAAGGCATCGCACATTCAAATAAATATAGATTTAATATTCGGATATCACAAATTCATCAAAGCAACTATAAAATTATACCTTATATGTCAACGTCCCGACTCAAGACTCAACAGGCAGCTAAAACCGACTCCATCGCTCATTTTCTCATCGGGACACCAGGAAGCGGTAAATCTACCTTTGCAAAACTCCTATCCAGCTTGGGAAATTGCGAAATTATCTCTACTGATGAAATCCGCGCAGAACTATATGGTGACGCGACAATTCAAGGGGAATGGCAGACTATCGAAGCCACTGTTCTTCACCGTATTTGTACTGCATTTAGCTTAGGTAAAAGTGTTATCTACGACGCTACCAATTATAAGCGTTGTTTTCGCATGGATTTTTTACTCAAAGTCAACACCCAACTTGCACAATGGAACTTACCCCAACCCCAGTGGCTAGGCTGGTACTTAAAAACTCCCTTGGAAACTTGCATTCAATGGAATCAACAACGCCAACGCCAAGTTCCCCCAAACATTATTGAGAGTATGTATAAACTGCTGCAAGACTTTCCACCCATTCCTGGGGAAGGATTCGCCGCAGTTAATCAAATTGATGTCAACTCACCCGAATTTTCCCAACACCAAATTTCTCAATTAATTGCAGATGTTCCCCGTCAAATTGTCAATTTTCAAAATCGTTATGCAAACATTACACCCCATCGTTACAGTCATCTGCTAGATTTTGAGCGGTTGATGTATTTAATATTCTTAATTATTAACTATCCTGGAATTGGTGAATTTCATCAAACTCAACCTCAATTATTAGAAAATCTTCTCGGTTCTGTTCCTAACTTTACTAATTCTGTTGCAGAAATTACTGCAATTATGGCTAAAATGCGGGGTGCAGTTTATGCAAAGGAAGATGCTATAGCTGCTGATTTACAATGGCTGGAAACGCAAGGAATTATCCATACTACTTTCCCTGTAACCAGTCAAAACACCCCAGAATTTAATAGTTATAAAACGACATCTTTAAGTACAGTACACTCTTACTCAGACAAACAAGTATTTGAGCGTTTAATCGGCACAATCCGGTTTATTCTTCGCTACCCTTTTTTAGCTAACATCGGTGGGGGTAGCTTAAAAACTTTGACTCAATCTCTCGCACAAGCTGGAGTAATTTACAACCCCAAAAGCGAACAGGCGACAATTCGTAAAGATATTGAAAAAGTTTTAAAACCCTATAAAATATTATCTAACTTTCCTATGCGTAACGGCTATTTTGCTGGAACAGGTATTCTGTCTCAACCAGAATTAATCAAAGTTTTTGATATTATTCAATCCCAAGCTAATAGTTTAAATGACCCCCAAGCCTTAGCAATCTACGAAACCTTTAAGCAGCGTTTGTTACAAACACATATCATTGAAAATACTGGAAATATTTATCCAGTCAGAGCGATCGCTAATAGCTCCATCGTAGACCCCAAGCATCTCCATAGTAGCGCCTTAAGTAATAATCTCACCCAATTGGAAACAGCAATTATCGAAGGAAGATTGTTGGAGTTACAACGATTTGCAGGTGTGGGTAGATATGAAGGGGATGAAAAAGACTTCTTCTTAGCCTATCCATTACAAATGGTGTTCGCCAATTTTGCTTGGTATTTAGGTTATGAGTGTGTGAGTGGTGAAACCTCTGGTTTACTGCGATTTGAACGTCTGGATAGATTGTTTTTAGGTAAACCCCAAAGCCAACAACGCAGCCGAGAAGAACAAGAAAAAACATTACAAAAATTACAAAAGTTGTTTAAAGCTGGTGCAGGTATGCATTTGGGGAATAGCAGCAGCGATCAAAAACTGTTTCTCAGTTCTGATGTCAACAAGCGAATGCAAGTCTGCGTTACAGTGGAACTCTGGTTTAGCGATCGCATTTATCCCTTTATTACCGAAGGGACAAAAAGATTCGCCCAGATGAAAATGTCCCCACCGATTCACAAGACAACGAGTAATTTCCCCAAGTCTTTATTTTGCCTCGATAGAACAGGCGATCGCAATTTTCCCCATCGTTTTCAAGCAATATTTCCTCATTGGACATTAGATGATTTTGATTTGTGGAGATGGATTGTTGGGTTTGGAGGCAATGTTAAAGTTGAAACACCACAGAAGTTAATGCAAAGGGTAGCGGAAATCGCTCAAGGAATTATTGCCAATTATAGTTAACATTCACACCACTTCTAGCAATCCGTTGAGGATTGGTGAAATATTACATGTTGACAGTTGACAGTTGATTGTTGACTGTCAACAGCCCTCACAATGGATTGTGCAACTTAAAAGCAGAATAGCTGAAAAATTTTTAGCTTTTCCTCATTCGCATCAGATACCTACAATAATCATCTGTCTGTCCAGTAATCTAGTAGAGTTATTTTTTTTACAAAAAATAAAAATGATTAAGATTTGACCCTTAACCATTTGATGATATATTCGTAAATGGGATATACCTATGTTTGATTTACATGGTTGAGGCGTATGCCATTAGTTGTGGTTTTTCTTGTTGCGAGCCTTACTACTTGATTGCACCTTAAACCGCACCTGCTTCCCGATAGTTACCTCGGCAATATTGCTAATATCTTTACTAGATTTATAGGCTTCAATAATTGCCTTATTATTAGCTTGGTACTTAATAACTCTAAATTCATCAGGAAAATCTTCATCATCTACTTCCACTAGTAAGTTAGCGACTTTGGGTGGGTTATCTCTGATTTCAATTACCCTTTCCTTACCGATGTTTTTGTCACTGATTAATCCAATCTCGTGTAGGTGGATAAGGGTGCGCTTGATTTGTTCAAGTTGAGTTTTGCGACGTGAAATTACCCGGTCGTGGAGTTCGGCTACTCGCGCTTTTCTTTCCTCCCAGGTTTCAAGGTCAAGATTTAACTGATCAACTACCCAGGCGATCGCATCGATTTTGGTTTCGATACCATCTTGAACACCCATAAGTTCTTGTAAGAGTTGTTCTACATTACCCTCTTCTCCTAACTCGCTTGCTTCTTCTATCTGTGACCAAAGTTTAGCAGCATCTAGGCTTAATTCTTTGAGAGTGAGTTGGTTGATTTCGCGTTCAATTGCTTGAGTCATAATTTACTTCTTATATGAAAAACGAGTAGCAAGTAACTGCTACTCGTTGTTGACTAAAAAGAGTTGATGCTTGAAGGGAGATTGAATTTAGTATCCGTACCGCAAGTGATAGTAGTCTGATTTCTCTTGTGCTAATTCTGCTTCATAGTTGTAGTAATCTGCCTCGCTTATGAAGGTGCTTGTTTGTTGAATTTGCTGTGCAGATTTTACTAATTGTTTGTTAGCTTTTGGGTTAGAATTCGTAGTAGTTTTCATGTCTATACAACTTCAATTTTTCAACGAAGTTGTTGCGTCAGCAAATGTTGTGATGTTGACTTATAAAGAGAATATTTCTCTTTTACCTTATTAATATACTTAATGAGAGTTATCATACCAGATAGATTTAGTTCTCATGGATGCGGCTAAGAGCGATGTAGAGTAACCTCTGCTCCTGCGATCGCCCCTTTGATGAATTTGCT
>CAZZZY010000571.1:0-4599 GCA_964658545.1 uncultured Acetobacteraceae bacterium
CATCTACAAGAGATGCCCGTCATGCAGGAAAACCCCAAAGGGTTGTCCCTACACCTTCCCAACAATCAGCAACAGTGACTAATTAAATATTAGTCACACTCACAGACGTGAATATGGTGATCTTATTAACTTATAACTCTAAATGTCTCCAGTGTATACACTGGAAAAGTTATGCCTATCCTAAGTTTTGGTGGCTGCGATCGCCTGTTTTTTTAGCACTTAATTCTTTCTGCCTTTTCACCAATACTTACATGAATATACGCAAGCATGATGATGATATCATGTCCACCAAATTACTCATAATCAAAGAACCCACCCCCGACCCTTGGTACTACGGTGTATACACAAGTAGAATTACCCCCCTTAATCCCCCCGATGTATTGGGGGGAAACAATAAATCTAGTTCCCTCCCCTTTATAAGGGCAGGGTTAGGGTGGGGTAAAACCTTGGTTAATCAGCTATTTCAGACTTGTGTATACACCGTAGCCTTGGTAAGGGGAGGTTAGCTCAAACACAGCTTTAACGGGATGGGCTTGGGGGTATTATCCTTAATTACCCGGACATGATATGTATGATATATATTTCTAGAGTTTTGGTAATGCCAAACAAGCTTTTATCTTTTCTTGAGAAGACAAATATAATAACTGTTTTTGTACTATTTTTTTTGTTTTCTCATCAACATCAGGTAAAACAGATAAACTCTGATCATAGAAAGCACTGGCTTTGGAACAATTATCTTTTGCCACGTTAACTATTATCAGATCGAATAGAGTAAGATACTCGTTGTTGTAATCTTGGCTTTTCTGGGCGAGAGGCAAGACCTGTTGACTATAATCAATTGAAATATCGGGCTAGACTATACCGAAACGGGAAATTTGTACGCTAAGAAAACCTCAAAAACTTGAAAACCTTAACTATCAATAGTTTCATCAATTGTCATCTGAATGAAATTTTTTGTATTTAAGACCAATGATGATTGAAAAATTCATTGAGAGTTTAACGCTAAAAGTCTTTAATAGTAGGGCTTTTGACGATTGCTCTAATTTCTTAGCGTACAATTCTCCCATTTCGGTACAGTTTAGCCAACTCATTACTGGCAGGACGGGCGGGAGTGTCAATCACAAGATGCTCAAAATCTTGGGCTTGGTCTATTTCGTTATGATCATAAACATCTATTGGACTTTTACCACGCTCTGACCAATGTAATACAGAGCGATTAAGACACCATCAGCTAGTACAGTTTTACCTTTGATAGCAAGGTAAGCTGCCAGATGTATTGCTGTGGTAGATTTTCCTACACCCCCTTTGAACGATGCGATAGTAATAATCATTGCAGTTTAGTCACATTCCAGTCATGATGGCGGATTGTACAGCACAAGAGACAATAATTAAAGAGAATTTACGCGGGTTGGGGTATGGCAGATAACTTATCACCAATGGATGGCTATGATGACTTTTTACGAGAGTTAAAAGAACGCATACGCAACACCCAAGTAAGAGCAGCTTTGTCTGTTAACCGTGAGTTAGTGTTACTTTATTGGCAAATCGGGCGCGAAATTATCATCAGGCAGCAGCAGCAGGGATGGGGTGCAAAAGTTATCGAACGTCTCGCCAGAGATTTAAAAGCAGCTTTCCCAGACATGAAGGGATTCTCCGCACGTAATCTTAAGTATATGCGGGCTTTTGCTGAAGCTTACCCAGATGAGCAAATTGTGCAGCAGGCTGCTGCACTAATTCCTTGGTTTCATAATTGTGTAATTTTAGATAAAGTTAAAAATAATTTGGAGCGTGAATGGTACATACAAAAAACCAGAGAAAATGGTTGGAGTCGCAATATTTTAACTCTACAAATTGACAATAGACTTTTTGAGCGTCAGGGAAAAGCTGTCAATAACTTTAATGTTATATTACCTTCTCCTCAGTCAGACATTGCTATAGAAACTTTAAAAGACCCTTATGTTTTTGATTTTTTAAGTTTAGGAGAAGCAGCACAAGAACGGGAAGTAGAAAAAGAACTTGTGAAACACATTACTCAATTTCTTTTAGAATTGGGTGTGGGATTTTCTTTTATTGGTCAACAATATAATTTGAAAGTAGGAGATGATGATTTTTATATAGACTTGCTTTTCTATCATGTAAAACTACATTGTTTTATAGTAATTGAACTGAAAACTGGTAAATTTAAACCTGAATATGCAGGAAAAATAAATTTTTATCTTTCGGCAGTGGATGATTTGCTCAAATCTCCTGTAGATAGTCCTTCAATTGGTTTAATTTTATGTGCAAGTAAGGATAATGTTATTGCAGAGTATGCGCTGCGTGATGTCAATAAACCAATTGGTATTGCTGAATGGCAAACTAAATTTACTAAGTCATTACCAAAAGAGTTACAAACAAAGTTACCAACTATTGAGCAGTTGGAGGCAGAACTGGAGAATTTATCTGTAGAAGTAGAGGATGAAGAATGATTAAAAATATGAATATTTGAATTTGCAAGCATGGAGAAACTAACTGATGATGAATTAGCTTTTGATGATGCCCGATTATACTTTTGCAGAATGCTGACAAGAAAGAAGTTACGGAAAGATTATGATTCCAGTAGAATATTTGAGGATAAAGGAAAAGGTAAGACAGCTTGCTCGTCAATCCGGCATAACAGCAATTGATAGCTGCTACATTAGTCTAAATTTAGAAGCAGAGCGCCCAGATTGGGGATTAATTGGGGGGATATTTTACCCAAATCACCTCGAAGAAGAGATAACGTCTCAAGAAGAAACTCTTACAAAAATTGCAGACAGCCTAGATATTTGGCTGGCGTTGGTTAGAGCTAATAATGTTGTTGCATCTTTGAGAAAGAAAGCACTCTCAACGAAAAAAATAGAAGATATCAGACACTACCTCGATGTTCAGTTCGTTTCATCTACGGCAACAGTTAACCATTAGTAATCTGGCACTTTTGGTGCAGGGTGGTGCTGGCAGCGATCGCACTTGGGAACACTAATATAAGTAAAGTTCTAAAATATACTTTAATGTCCTCAAGCGAAGCCTTCACCAGAACCGAATTAATAGACCCAGCTTTAGAACTAGCAGGCTAAACTGTACCGAAATGGGAGAATTGTACGCTAAGAAATTAGAGGAATCGTCAAAAGCCCTACTATTAAAGACTTTTAGCGTTAAACTCTCAATGAATTTTTCAATCATCATTGGTCTTAAATACAAAAAATTTCATTCAGATGACAATTGATGAAACTATTGATAGTTAAGGTTTTCAAGTTTTTGAGGTTTTCTTAGCGTACAAATTTCCCGTTTCGGTACAGTCTAGCCTATCGTAAGAACCTGTGATGAGGGAAGCAAAAGATAGCCATGTCAAAGCTTGGGTTTCGGCTCCGATAACTTTATTTTCTCGTCCAATTCTCAAAAGCTGTTGGGAGTAATCAATCGCTTTGCTATTCTCCTTGAGAATCATGTGATATGAAACAAGATGTCTCAACGCAATAATTTGATTTAGAACGTCTTTCTTTTTTAGCGAATTTGCCAGATGTTTTTGAAAGTAATTAATTGACGTTGAATAATCAGGGGAATTATTTAGTTGATTAGGTTGTAAAGGCTTCTTTCAAAAGCCTAATATTGCTAGTGTTTGGATATTGAATTGTTTCTGCTACCAAATCGTCTGGTTTGATTTTCGGTAACTCTGGATTTTGCGCTCTGACTTGTGAAACCCCTAATAATGCTGTCTCGGCTAGAGTGAAGAGAATGAAAACAGTAGCGCATTTAACTAGCAAAAGAAATATATGAAGCCTAGAAACGCGATAAAAACCTGGGGACAAATCAGAATGGATTAGCTTTTTATGATGTTTCAGATTCAAATAGTTGCTGTTTGTCATTTACTAACTAATTTTGACGAGGTATAAGCCTGTCCTGTTCGTGATAACGATGTACTACTCCACAAATAGCAGCCATAATTAACCATGAAAGCGCATTCAAACGAAAATCGAATAGAGTTACATCTACTGTATTCAATAGAATCCATCCAACAAAAGTCAGAAGATAACTGAAAAATATCAATCTGTCTTCCGTATTTATATATTTTGACTTTCGTAGTAATTGGACACCTGTAATCAAAATCCAAGCGAGTAAGCCACAAAATAAAAGAGTACTGGGAAAACCAGTCTCAGCAGATAACATCAAAAAAAAGTTATGGGGATGACCCAAGGGAATCTGCATCTGGGCTTTGTAGAGTCTACTAAAACTGCGTAACCCCCAGCCAATCCAAGGATGTTCCTGAGCTAAAGACCAGGCAAACTTCCACTGAGTTTTTCGCATTAAAGCGACTGGTCGATCTGGATACATATCATCATTTAACCTTGCCCAAAAGAAAGCAGGAACAACCAAGCGAAAAAATTGAGCGACTGGTGAGGGAGCAAAAGCTGCCAAAAGCACACTAGAGACGATCGCAGCAACACCACCCACAAGAATGTGCCAACCTTGGTAGAGTGCATAAGCGAAACAGGCAAAAATAGCGATCGTCCACCCATTACGCGAGTTGGTAAAAATCAAGGTGATGAAATTCGCAATCATCGCCACAGTTAAGAAGAGAAA
>CAZZZY010000572.1:0-4575 GCA_964658545.1 uncultured Acetobacteraceae bacterium
TGGAGACAAATTATGTGGATAGTCACGGTCAAAATGAAGTGGCTTTTGCTTTCTGTCATTTACTGGGTTTTCAGTTAATGCCGCGTCTTAAACGTATAAATGTTCAGAAGTTATACCGTCCGTCAACTGGAAATAATGATGCTTATCCAAACTTACAACCGATTTTAACTCGCGCTATTAATTGGGATTTAATTCGCCAACAATACGACCAAATGGTGAAGTATGCTACTGCTTTGCGTTTGGGTATGGCAGAAACTGAAGCCATCTTAAAGCGTTTTACTAGGGGTAATTTATTACACCCTACTTATCAAGCCTTGGCGGAATTGGGCAAGGTTGTAAAAACTATATTTTTATGTAAATACCTACATTCGGTTGAACTGCGACAAGAGATAAATGCTGGACTCAACGTGGTGGAGAACTGGAATAGTGCTAACAGTTTTATTTTTTATGGCAAGGGTGGGGAGATTGCTACTAATCGTTTGTCAGACCAAGAATTAGCTGTGTTATCTCTGCATTTACTACAGATATCTTTAGTATATATAAATACTTTAATGATTCAGCAGGTTTTGTCCCAACCACAATGGATGAAGTTGATGAAGTTGGAAGATTTGCGGGCGCTTTCGCCTTTAATTTGGGGTCACGTTAATCCCTATGGTACTTTTCGTTTGGATCTCAATGTTAGGTTGCCAATTGAGACGGGATGAATGTGTCTAAAAATACGCTTTGTTCGTATATCTGAGAACCTTATAGTCTGAAAGTCATTCACCGCAGTACTTTCAGGCTATCTTGCCCCTGGTGACAGCTTCGCTATATTTACCCCAACAACCCCCCAAATTAATAATTATTTAATATATTAAATAATCCCAGATGCATACATAAATAAATGGTATATTAAGGTGTAAAAGTAGTTAAGTATGAATAATATAGGACTTCAAGTAGATGTTGTTGCTGAACTAAATCATAGTTCTTGCTTTAGAGAATTTCATCATAAGTCGGAAGCAGAAACAATTGATAATAAAGGATCAATTTATATATTAGAAAAGCTAAAAGAATATGCAATAAATTACGGGATTACAAAACCTTAAATCTGTTTTGTCAGGGTTAAAGTTAGATTGGTGTCTCTGCCGTGGTTGTCCGCGATGCCGTAACCATGCCGTAGGCTACGACCTATACAGGGCATGGATTGCCGTGATTGCTGCCGGATGCCGTAGACACATCAAAAAGCAAGTTTTACATAGCTATTGCTCACCACGGCATTACGGCATTACCTTCACCAATCAGGTAGGGAGTAGCTATCATTGCCATCAGAATTTACCTTCTCAGTCTTAACTAATTCAGCTAACCCATCAATTAATTCTTGCTCATCATAGCCAGATAACCTGTCTGCTTTCTTCAAATCGCGTAATATTTTTGGGGTTTGATTCTTGACATTCTGGAAGTATTCATAAATCTTTTTAGCCACCTCAGATAATGGTTTGGGATGTATCTGGTGAGTCGGACTTAAATTAAATTCCAGGTCAAATACTCTATCTAGATATTCCTGCTCCGAAGCAATCGGCTTGACTTGATTAGATAATTTGGGCATTAATGCCACAACAAAACCTCCAACGGAAGCAATCATAACTGGACGGAAGTTTTGATAAGAAACTGCTTTAATATCCAAGTATTTAGATTGAATTTGCTCCCGCTCTTGCTTACCTGGAATAATGTCACCTCTATTTAAAATCAACTCCAGTACCCCATAAGATTCTTGTTCCCTTCCATTCTTGATATACCTGTTACCTAACAGCAGCAAGTTGAGGCACATACGAGTTTGAGCATCCATCTTTTCAATGCCCAAAGCCGCCAAATTAAAAGACTGTAGGGAGGCAATAAACTTAGTATTAAACTCTCTACCAATCAGTAAAACATCAAGTAATTTACCCCCATAATTCCAATCCGAGTAATGTTTGCTTAATTGGTCAGCAATCACTAACCAATCATCCAGAATTAGAATCAATGGCGGTAAGGATTCGCGCTTTGATTCTGGTAGTTGCTTACGCTTTTTGTAGTCCGTGTAAAAGTTGTCAATTACCTCTTTGGCTAAGTCTGGGTTTTCCTGCGAAAAGACAATTACCCGCCCCTTCTCTCGTAAACCGCAGAAACTATCATTCTTAGCACTAATTACCCAAATATCAGCATTCTTGTAATCCGCCAAAATCTTCTGAATTAAGTAATTGAGGGTAACTGATTTACCGCTTCCCGGTGCGGCAACTAAAGCAGTGGAACTATCGGCTCTGGCTAAGGCTTGCAAAGTATTTAGGGCAAGAGCTTCTGATGGATCAAGGCTAATTGCAGTATTTTGTTGTAATGTCTGCTGTTGAGAGCCGGTCACTTTATCGTCACCCCTGGCGATATCCTGCATTGATTGCCCTGGTAATGCTGCGGCTGGTTGTCCAGTTGCCTGTTGCAGTTGCACCCGTGCTTCGGCTTCTGCCCTTAACCTCACTTGCTCCTGAAAGATGGCTAACTCTTGCGGTGTCATTTTTGACAACTGCGCTTCTCTTACCCGTCTATTCTCCGTCCATTGGTGGAATTCGTAGTCTAACTGCGCGGTGTAGCTTTCTTTGTGGAGCCTTAACCCGTACCAAAGTTTAGAAATTAACCAGTTGGTACGAATTTCTTCCCTAACAGAGGGCATTAGTTGTAGCAATCGCCATTCCCTAGCTTTGGATAACCCATAAGCTCCACCAACGAATAGCACTGAAGCTAATCCCCAAATCGCCTTATCCGGGTTGCTTGGTTCTATTATTCTTAAGCGAGTAGCTTTGGTAGGCAAGAAGTTATCACGTTGAAACTCTGGGTTAGCTGGTGCATAAGAAGAGGCATAAAACTCCGATTCAGGCATTATGTAACGCTTGTTGGGAGTGCAGTACCTTTGACGGTTAACCGGCTTGGTGAGCGTAGAGGGGATGAAGCAATATTCAACCAAACTAATCATCGTGCCAGTAAATGACTTTGCCCCACAAATTAACCCAATGGTTGCTAGCACCCCTACAGTGATATTGTTGGCTGTTCCTGATCGGAAATAATCCTCAAACTGCTTACGTTTCATTGGCTTCTCCCCCTCGCCATAGCTGCAAGCAACAACACTCCCAATGCTGCCAACCCGATCATTAACCAAGGTGTTTCAGTCTTGGGAGTTGGTTTAACCTCATACTGTTTAACCTCCTGATAGAACCGTGTCTTACCCGTCTTACTAGCGTTAGACACCATTCGATATTCATCAAACGCCACCCACAGCGAAGCCCCTACGCTTGCAGATTGGGCAGTCGCTACCATGAAGTCTTTACCAATGTGGATTCGCCCGTCGTATTGAATTTTGGTAAGGGTATTGGCGAAAAATAACCCCAGTACAATGCTGCTTAAAGTGCCAGAAGCGATCGCCCCAATCCCTAGACTTGTTAGTAAGCTCACTCCAGCATTGGCAGTAAACACTCCCAGGAATGTAGCCAGTGCTTTGTTTAGCAGTTTCTTGTTACTGAAGACATCTCTGATTGACTGTTCTAGCCGTTCGCCGTCTTCGCTCTCTGGGGTCGGTTTTTCTGAAGTAGTTTCACCCCACATTAACGGTGTGGACTGTTCACTGGTGTTTTGGAACTGTGATAATAGGGAATCAATTTCATTCATGTTTACCGAACCTGGGTGAAACAGAAAAAGCCAGAGTTTACTGTCACTACTGGCAAACGACTTACTTATGGTTTAAATGCCCATAAAGTTGCGGAACCACTGCCCTACTCGGCTAATCCCAGCAGTGCGCGAGTAATTAGGCTTTGGTATGCGGTCGGTTTTCGCTTCACTGCCATTAGTCCACAGTGCGCTAGTTACCGCAGTTTCATAAGCGCGATCTGCTGCGTCTTGGGCTTCTGGCACTTTGTTAGAAGCTTTGATTAAATCAGCCTCATATTTTGCTAGAGCCATCAGATCAGCTGTGGCCCCAGATATCTGAATCTTGGATGAGCGTTGCGCGTGACGGGTGGCCTCCGCAGTGGTGGCGTTGACGTGTTCTGCCTGCATCTCGGACATCTCGTTTTTGAAACGCTGCTCTCCTGTCTTACTAGTGTTGATAGCTTTCAGGGTTTGCGTACCGTGTTTTTGGGTCAATTGCACCAGTTCAGCGTAGGCTTGGTTTACGTCCCCTGTGGTTTCGATAATTTTGCGGTATGCCTCCAAAGCTTTAGGCAGATTAGCCTTAGCTGTGTCAGACAGTCGCGCCATATCTGCAATTTTGGTGATTACCGTTTGATCACCTAAAACGGCTTTGTTGAACTCTGATGCCGACACATCAAACAGTCTCCCCATTGCTCCTAACGTACCGGGGGCATTATTGGGAATATGATTTTTTAGTTTCGCTCCTCCAAAATTACGTGCCATTTAATCTCCTAATAAGGTATGTTGTCGCAGTCGATATCATCGTCATAGTCTGACACTTCATCCCAGTAACCCATCTCTTCAAATCGGCTATAAATTCTCGTTGCCAGTTGCCTTACGGGGTCGTCAAAATCTTCAGAGATTAAATCAAATCGGTTCTCACCA
>CAZZZY010000573.1:0-4560 GCA_964658545.1 uncultured Acetobacteraceae bacterium
AATTACTAGTGGAACAAGGACACGAGGTGGTGCTGTTCAATCGGGGAAATCGGACAGCACCTTCTTTACAAAGAGTAGGACAAATTATAGGCGATCGCACTGACGCTACCCAATTAAAAGCAAAATTATCACAAGAAAGCTTCGATGTCATTTTTGACAATAATGGACGGGAACTTACTGATACTCAACCACTGGCAGAAATTTTTCAAGACCGAGTGCAACATTTTGTGTATATGAGTTCTGCGGGGGTGTATCTCAAATCCGATCAATTACCCCACATAGAAGGTGATCCGGTAGATCCCAAAAGTCGTCACCAGGGTAAGCATGAAACAGAAGCTTATCTGACTCAATTGGGATTGCCCTTTACCTCTATTCGTCCTACTTATATTTACGGCCCTCGTAATTATAATGAGTTGGAAGGCTGGTTTTTTGACAGAATTGTGCGCGATCGCCCCATTCCTATCCCTGGAAATGGTTTGCATATCACCCAGCTAGGTCATGTAAAAGACTTGGCACGGGCAATGACTCAGGTTTTGGGCAATGAACAGGCCATAGGACAGATTTATAATATATCTGGCGATCGCTTTGTCACTTTTGATGGTTTAGCTCGTGCTAGCGCTGTCGCAGCTGGCAAATCACCCGATGCTGTAAAAATTGTCCATTATGACCCGAAAAAGTTTGATTTTGGCAAGCGCAAAGCTTTTCCGATGCGAGTGCAGCATTTCTTTGCTTCGGTAAATAAAGCGCAAACAGAATTAAACTGGCATCCTGAATATGATCTGATTTCTGGGTTACAAGACTCTCTAGAAAATGATTATTTGGCGAATGCAAAAGATAAAGCCGAAGTAGATTTTTCTGTAGATGAGGAAATTTTGCAGTTTTGTGAGTAAAAATATTTAGGGGCCTGCTGTCTGCCCCTACTGGTGCGATCGCATCTTCATAAATCATCAGGGTTAACGCCTAACTCTCGTAGCTGTGTTGCCAATCTGTTAGCACGTTGACTTTCTCGTTCTAGGGGTGTGGGAAGCCAATTCCCGGATGCATCATACCAACGTAGCCACAATCGCTCAATTTGTTGGTAAGAACCTTGCCAAAGTCCTAAGCCCAGTTCCAAACCCGTCATCCACACCCGTGGGATACTCAAGTCCAATTCGCTGTAGCGGTCTGCAACTAATTGGAATGCTTGGAGTCTGTCAGTGTATCGGTCAAATACAATGTAGTAAGGAACTCGCAAAATCCGCTCATAAACTTCCCATTTGGTCGGAGGCTGGTTAATCTCCCGCAGAGTTTGTCCTAAGTCTTCTTTTTCAGTGCCAGGAGAAAGCAATTCTACCACTACAAAAGGAGCAACCCCTTCTTGCCAGATCACATAACTTAGACGCAAGTTTTGCTGTTCGTAGAGACGCGAAACTCCCACAGCCGCAAACCAGTCGGGACGTTTGTACCACAGTGTATGCCGGAGGTCATAGTAAAGATTTAAATCTGTGGCTACAAATACCTCCTCTGCTGGATAGGTAGGTGGACAGAAGGTTTCACGCAGAAGTTGGGGTTGAAAAAGGTGAAATTCGTCAGGTAAACCAGAGTCCTCCGGGTATTCACTGGGAAGATCGTACATAGTGGGTAGGATTTCTTTGGGGGAGAGAGGCGGGTCTGTTTGGTACATAAGGAGAATCTTGACCGACTAACTTTAAGTTAACGGATCGCGGTAAAGCTTTGGTCAAAGTCAAAATAAAAAAATTTTGAAAATGAATGAGCGCGAAAATATTCAAGATGCTCCCTATTTATTCTCTCCACAGTGCTACTTGCTGCTTGAGTTCTCTCATATCTAAATAATCGCTAGCAAAAGCTTTTCGTAAAAGGGTATGAGGAATAAAGCGATCGTACTTTTGAATTTCCGGTGCTTCTGAAGTACTGAGTAAATCTTCTGAGGTAATTCTTTGCTCACACAATGAAGCAATTTCATGATAAAGATATTTAAATTTATCCTTGCCTAATTTAATTGTGAAGTAATAAGGATTTAATCCGCCAATACTGATAATTTCCAATGATTCTCGACAGTAGGAATTGAGTAATCTTTCTAGGGTGCGATAAGCAACCGTACCCATCCAGGGAAAAATACAGCATTTATCTTTTTCCAATTTTAAGATATTTTGTTTATTTAATCCAGCCTGTTGCACCAATTGGCGAACTTGACGTAAACGTTGCAAAGCATTTTTTTGCAAATAGCTATACTCTATATTTTCAAATAAAACCTGTTGCATTCGTTGCAAAACTTTGGTATGAATAATGCCACCACTACCACGCCAATAAATACTAGCTTTACCCTCGGCTTGTTTAACAAAAATAGCCTTTTTTTGAAAATCAACTTCTACGACTTCCCAACTTCTGCCAGCTAAAGCAAATTGATTGCCAACAGCAGGCGGCGTAACTATACTGCCAATTTCTGTTGCACCTTGCTTAACAATATATTCTTGCTGTTCAGCAAAGACAGCATAAAACTGAAATTTCCTCACAATCTTTTCTCCTGCTAAACCCAGGATTAATTTACCTTTTTCAGTATGCTGAATATGACAAATATCAATTAAATAGCGGAGCAATAATTGGAAATCTTCTTTGGAAATAGCAGCAAATGGCGGCAAACTAAAAATTTGTTTAGCTAGGGCATTAGGCGAAAGTTCTCCTGTTGCTGTTAAAATACTCATTGTTTGGTGATAAAGCAAACTCAAAGGATATTTAATCGGTCTGATTGGTTCAATCCATTGCTCCTCTAAATAAAGTTGAATGATAGCGATAGACTGCAAAAGTTGCCAGGGTATTTGTTCTGGTAGAGAAGCTTCTAATAATGGTTTTTCTTCAGCACAGATAAAGCGCATATCGGCAGCTTCACCTCTTCTGCCACTCCGTCCTAAACGCTGTAAAAAGCTAGCTACAGATAAGGGTGATTCTAACTGAATAACTCGCTCTAAATGACCGATATCTATACCTAATTCTAAAGTCAGAGTGGCGGCGGTAACTGCTGGATTGTTAGGTTCACGCATCGCGTTTTCAGCAGCTTGCCGCAAGCTAGCAGATATACTCCCATGATGCACATGATATATATCTGGTAGTCCCTGTTCTGTAGCAATTTGTCGCAAAGATGCTATGATAGATTCAGTCCGTGTCCGATTATTAGCAAATATTAGGCATTTCCGAGATTTGCTGAGATTGAAAATATATTGTTCATCATCTGTTGCTTCTGATTCATCTACTTCTTCAGTAGTATAAAAATGTTCTACAGCTAGTTTGATTTGGCGTTTTATTCCGTCAGCTTGCGGTGTAATCACTGGCTTATCTGTTCCCGAACGTAACCAATTTTCAGCTATTGAGTAATCACCAAGAGTTGCTGATAAACCAATACGGCGGGGTTGTTTTTGCGTTAATATTGCTAAACGTTGTAATTGACAAATAATTTGACAACCGCGTTCTGAACCCATAAAAGCGTGAATTTCATCAATGATGACAAATCTTAAGTCACCAAATAAACGAAGTAGGTCTTTATTTTTGTTGATTAACAAACTTTCTAGAGATTCTGGTGTAATTTGTAGAATGCCTTGAGGATTCTTTAAAAGCTGGTTTTTTCGATTTTGATAAACATCGCCGTGCCAATGCCAAACTGGAATATCTGCTTCTTTGAGTAAGTCGTTGAGACGCTCAAATTGATCGTTAATTAAAGCTTTAATGGGACTAATATATAATGCGCCGATGGTGGCAGCAGGATTAGTATGTAATAGGGTCAAGATTGGCAGAAAGGCTGCTTCTGTTTTACCCGCAGCAGTTGCAGCAGTAACTAGCAAATGAGCATCAGTGTCAAATATAACTTGACAAGCCGCAATTTGGAATGGTCGTAATTCAGTCCACTGGTGATGATAAATATATTCTTGGATGAATGGTGCAAGTCGGCTAAAGACATCGCTCATATTTTTTATGAATAAGTATGTTAATTTGTACTCCTATTGACTCAAGACAGATTAACATCCGTCAGTCAAACTGAAGTAAGAGGGGTAAGTATATAATGAGTCAAAAACCATGAATAAGTATAAGGAAATATTCCGTGTCGTCCTTGCCATTTCTATCATTGTGGTTGGAGTGACACACTTTATTATTCCAGAACCGTATGTCAAAATTATGCCACAACAACTTCCTTACCATTTAGGATTAGTTTATCTCAGTGGCTTTTATGAAATTTTAGGTGGTATCGGCTTATTAGTCCCGCCTGTAAGTCAAGCTGCGGCTTGGGGACTTATTGCTCTTTTTATTGCTGTTTACCCTGCCAATATCAATATGGCGGTTAATCATATTCAGCTAGAACATATACCAAATTCACCTTGGGTACACGTAGTCAGGCTTCCCTTTCAAGCAGTTTTAATTGCTTGGGCTTGGTGGTACACGAAATCTTCTGATTGGGAAAAACAAGCTTCTATCATTCCCAAATCACTCATTCCCAAAGAATTAAAATAATTGGTAATTCGCAATACCTTCGCCAAAAAAAGAGTATGAAGAGATAGGGCTGATGTAGTAGAG
>CAZZZY010000574.1:0-4556 GCA_964658545.1 uncultured Acetobacteraceae bacterium
TCGCAATTACATGGGGATTTCAATGATAAATTCTGTCCCCTTACCCAGAACAGAGTTAAAACTCAATTTTCCGCCGTGAGTTTCTTCAACAATTTGACGAGCGATCGCTAATCCTAAACCAGTACCTTTTCCAACAGCTTTCGTAGTAAATAAATGGTCAAATACTTTTGATTTGACTTGTTCACTCATCCCCTTACCATTATCCGCAATGGCAATGTTAACGCTAGTATTTTCGACTGAAGTTCTGATTGTAATGCAGTTAGAATTGGCTTTAATTTCTTCAAATATGCGTCCCTGATTAGATTCATCTAAGGCATCAATAGCGTTTGCTAAAAGATTCATAAATACCTGATTTAATTGCCCTGGGAAGCATTCAATCTGAGGTAAATTACCGTAGTTGGTGACAACCTCAATGGCGGGACGTTGTTCATTAGCCTTGAGACGATGTTTCAAAATTAAAATCGTGCTATCAATGCCTTCGTGAATGTTAAAAGGCACTTTGTAATCTTGATCGGCGCGGGAGAAAGTACGTAAACTGGTGCTGATGTTTTTCAGCCTGTCGCACGCCATAGACATAGAATTAATCATCTTGGGCAAATCTTCTAAGCTATAATCCAAGTCGATTTCTTCGGCGTGGTCAATGATTTCCTCACTCTTGTTGGGGAAACTTTCTTGATATAGTCCGAGATGTTTAACAATATCAGCGATGGTAGGTTTAGCAAGTTTTAGACTAGCAGCAATAAAACCGAGGGGATTATTCATTTCGTGAGCTACACCAGCAACCAAATTGCCTAGTGCAGACATTTTCTCACTTTGCACCATTTGTAATTGGGCATTTTGCAAATCAGTTAACGCTTGTTGTAAATCTTGCGATTTCTGCTGCAAGGCAAGTTCAGCTAGTTTGCGATCGCTAATATCTCGCATCACAACTACCGCACCGAGTTTGTTACCCCAAGGATCAAATATTGCTTGTCCGCTTGCTAACAAAATTCTCCTAGAACCATGCTTTGGCGCAATTACCATTTCGGCATTTTCGACTATTTCCCCTTGTAAGGCGCGAAACAGAGGGATTTCTGTTGTTGATAGGGGTGTTTGCCCATCAGGTTGATAGAGTGAGAAGTATTCTGTCCATTGTTCTGGGGGTAATGATTCTACTGGTAAGCCATGAAACTCATGAGTTGCGTTATTAAATAAAGTCAATTTGCCAGTAGCATCACAAACAACAATCCCATCTGTAATATTGTGAATGATGGCATTCAAGAACTCTCGTTCTTTGGCTAAAGAGGCTTCGGCCTGTTTTAATTGTTCTAGTGATGCTTGTAAGTCTTGAGATTTTTTCTGTTCTCGCTCATAAAGTCGGGTATTTTCCAAAGAAATTGCGGCTTGAGCGCAGAGTAAATTAAGTAGTTCGACGCGATCGCTCGTGAACGCCCCTGTCGCTAAATTATTTTCTAGATATAAAATACCCAGCAACTTCCCTTGATGCAAAATCGGGCTGCACAAGATACTTTTAGGCTGCTGACGTATGATATAGGGGTCATTGGCTAAGGTTGGATCAGCGATCGCATCCAGCAACACAACAGTCTGCTTGTTGTGCAAGACTTTGTAAATCAGCTTCAAGGGAATATCCTGGCTGTCCTCAACGGGAAGGCGCTGCAACACGACTGGCTCCGAGCCTTGGGTAATTGACCCTTTGATCAACAGGCGATCGTCTCGCAACAGCATTAACAAGCATTTATTAGCCCCCGCATTTTCGATGACGATGGAAAGTAACGATGAAAGCAATTTTTCCAGTTCGATTTCGCCGAAGATAGTTTGGGAAGCTTTGAGAATAGTTTTTAAATCTAGGGTATCCGAAACACTGCTACTACTAGAAGTGACAGAAAAGGTGGATGTGACACTCCCCAAGGCAAAGATAGTTTCGCTAGTTGATAGAAGAGAGACCAGAGGACGGGTTTGCTCTAGGATGGGAGCAAGCACTTGGGAATAGCGTTTTTCCAAGTCGGCAACCTTGGCTTTAGCACCCCAACGGGCATAACAATAATATGCGTTCGTCATGTATTCCCCAGCAATGCGCCGTTTGCCCCAGTCGAGGTAGAATTTAAACGCGAGTTCATTAGCCAAGGCTTCTTCGTTGATGAACTGATGTTCTTTAGCAAGATTTATGGCTTGGTCATAACACTCACTGGCTGCGACTTTTTCACCCAAAACTCGATAACGTTCAGCCTCCACTAGATACCATTTATGCAAGTGGTTCATCGGGGCATTGTGCGCCCACTGTTGCAAAGTGGTTTGATGGGTTTGCACCTGAAGAAGAATTTGAGTTTGCTCTGTCTCTGGCTGTGTGGGGAAGAGTGCCAAATGCGTCAGCGCAGCATAAAAATGAAAAATGGGAATATAAACCAATCCCGATACTGTCATCAAATAGGATTTGAGTTGGGTGATGTAGTCCAGCGCAGCCTGATAATTACCATAAGAGTAGGCAAGGAACAGTTTGTAACTGTAGGCAAATGCGAGGGCGCTGAGATCGTTATCCTGCCGGTGCTTCGGCAGCATTACCGTTTCATCGTAGGCGGTGCCCCTTAAGCAATCAGGTTGGCTCACAGTTTCTCTTAAATGCTTCACTGTTTGCCGCTTTATGTCCAAATAAATACGTGCCGAATTTTGTTTCACCTGAGCCAGGGTAGCACTATAAGTAGCCAATTCGGATGATAACGTGTCCAGGTTGACACCCGCCACAAGTGCAGTACAGGCATAACCTGTCATGCTGTAGCCAGCGTTGAGAAAATCACCGGTTTCCATACCAGTCATGTAGCCCTCTTTCAGCATTGGTAGCGTTGCTAAGAGTGCTTCCTGGTGATGTTGGATAAAAGCCCCAAATCGGCTGAGAGTGCTGGATTTCATATCCTGAGCATTAAACCTCTCCAGCAACAAGAGCGCTAACCGACCAAACCTGTAGCCTGTTTCGACTTCGCCCAAAAAGGCACACAGTACCACTCCATGAATCACATAGCCGACCGTCGAGGCAGGGGCATTGCCAAACTGGAGTGACAACCTCACCATCGTCGCGCTCAACAGGGGTACCAAACCTGCCATTCCCACGAACACTGGTACAAACAACATTCCTAACAGTTGCATCGCGGCGATGGCGGCGCGATCGCTCATCATCGGTAGGTCAATCAGCCCTGTAATCTCTCTGTCCTGGAGTTGGTGGTTAAGGTCTTGTAGCGCTTTCGCTATTTGGGCTTCATCTGGCACACTCGGTAAATCTACCCCTAATTGACTTAACACCTCTCTTCCCACCGCGATCGCCTCTAATATTTGGCTCTGAGCCGTTTGTGCCGCGATTTGAATTTCGTAGATTTTCACTTTATCAAAAATCGTCTGTGCCTGCTGCAATACCACTGCGGCTTGCTGCTCCATGTCTGCAAAGTCACCATTCAAATAGCTAGCTTCAGCCATCGCCACATAGAGATTGAGAGTCAAATCATACTGACTTTGCCAGCAGTTTGCCTCAAGTAGCTTAATCCCTGTTTGCAAATAAACCCTGGCTGCGGCGTAAGCTGTAGAATTTCTCGCCTTCACTCCAGCTTGTAAATTCAGTTGAGCTAATGCTTGGCGATCGCTTGCTTGACTAATTAACTCAATTCCTAAATTCAAATGCGGGGTAATATCAAACAGTTTTTCTTCCAGATCTATCTCAGAGGTATTTTGCAGGAGTAACTGTCCAATTTTGAGATGAGTTACTGTTTTCTGTTCATCGGCAATTAGGGAATAAGCTGCTTGCTGTACTCTGTCATGTAAAAATCTATATTTGGCTAATTGTTTACTGGTATTCTCCTTTGACAGCGCCAATTGTTCGCGTTCTTCTCCTTGATAAAACTTATAAACATCACTAATTGGTAAAATTAACCCTGATTGCAGCGCTTTCCACAAATTTCCAGCCGTTTCTACTTCCGACTGTTCTGAAACAATTGCTAAAATTTCTAAATCAAAAGAGTTGCCAATACAAGCAGCTAGCTGTAATATATGTTGAGTTGATTCTGGCAGTTTTTGCAGTTGCAAACCCATAAAAGCCACAACATCATCTGTAACCGCAAGAGTTATCACTTGTACAATGTCACATTGCCAAAAACCTGATTCAAAATTAAATTCAATTAGCCGATCTTGATGTAATGATTTGAGAAACTGGGTTGCAAAAAACGGATTACCTTGGGTTTTTTGAGAGACTAATTCCGAAAGAGTCCATGCCCAACTTTCTGTACATTTAAGTGTATCAGCAACTAATTGATTAACTGTGAATTGATTGAGTGGTGCTAAAGTAATCGTATTAATCGTGAAGAGTGTTTTGGGGATTTCACTCAAAGTCAACATCAAGGGATGTCCTGGGTTGACCTCGTTATCACGATACGCACCAATTAATAAAAGATGATTGGTATCAGCCATTAATAGCTGCATTAATTTCAGTGAGGCTGAATCCGCCCATTGCAAATCATCTAAGAACATCACTAATGGATGTTCAGCACTGGTAAAAACTTGGGTAAATTTTTGAAACA
>CAZZZY010000575.1:0-4554 GCA_964658545.1 uncultured Acetobacteraceae bacterium
GCCTTTTTACTTTTGCCTTGTTGTACTAGTCCCTAGCTTGGACTGAGAACAATACACTTTCAAATATACAAGTAGATTTTGATCCAAATTATTAGAATTCTTAATCATTGTAAATAGCGAGATTCCCTGATAATTATGTAGTTACAGTTAATGATATATTCCACAACTCCTACTTCCAACTCTTCTGCCGTGTCAAATAGCTCTGCTTTTAGCGGACAATTACCCCAGCAGATATTTACTCGTAGGGAAATAATTCCACTTCAAAATGATGTACTTTGGCGGATTGAGCATGGTGCAGTTCGTACCTTAACGTGGAGTGAAGATGGAACATTCATCACTCTCGGTTATTGGGGACTAGGGGATTTGATTGGTTATCCTTTGTCTAGAGTCAAGCCCTACCAGATTGAATGTCTCACAGGCGTGGAAGCAAGCATTGTGCCACCTCATTTGTGGCATCAAGATATTAACGCTTTGTTATCTCATATTCAACAGGCAGAGGATCTACTCAGCATTGTGCATCAAAAACCAATTTCGCTACGCTTATGGCAGTTTTTAGTGTGGTTAAGCGAAAAATTTGGACGTGACGTAGATAAAGGTAAGCTAATTGATCTAAATGTTACCCATCAAGATATTGCGGAAGTGTTAAATACTACACGAGTAACAGTTACCCGCCTCCTACAACAGTTAGAGGAAGAAGGAACAGTGTTACGTCACAAACGCCGCATTATTTTGCGCTTCCCAAATAAATCAATAAAAAATTATGGTTCAGCAGTATCTAACTGAATTGCTTGTAATAATCACAATGTATATGTATAATATTGTTGTGAATGTGTGTAAAATTCCCGAAAGTAAAGTGTCATAAGCATTTTACGATTATCGGGTTGTGTAGGTGTGAGTGAGAGTAAAAAACATGACAAAACAATTCTGGAATCTTTTTAAGGTTAGTCCGGTTGTTATTGCTGCGACCTTTTTCGCTGCAAATAGTGCTTTAGCTGGTGAAGTCAACGAACAACTAACAAATGTTGGCCAGTTATCTGAAGCTCAAAGCTCTAACAAGCTTGATCAGGTAACATCGGTTTCGCAATTTTCTGATGTGCAGCCCACAGACTGGGCATTCCAAGCTTTACAATCTCTAGTTGAGCGCTACGGCTGTATTGCAGGTTATCCCAACGGTACCTTTCGTGGGAACCGCGCTTTGACCCGTTATGAATTTGCCGCAGGTTTGAATGCCTGTTTAGATCGGGTTAACGAACTGATTGCTACAGCGACTGCCGATTTGGTCAGTAAACAAGACCTGGCTACTTTACAGCGCTTACAAGAAGAATATGCTGCTGAACTAGCAACCTTGCGCGGTAGGGTGGATAGTCTAGAAGCCCGCACTTCTGAATTGGAAGCTCATCAGTTTTCCACTACCACCAAGTTGGTTGGAGAAGCGATTTTCAGTGTATCTGACGTTTTTGGTGGGAACCAACCTGTTAGATCTAATACTGCTACTTCAACTACTCCTTTGACTTCCAACACTGTCTTTTCTGACCGGGTGCGTTTAAACTTATACACCAGTTTCGCTGGTACAGACCGGTTGCAAATCCGTCTGCAAGCTGGGAATACCATCAATAATAGTGGTGTGAGCGGTACTAACATGACCCGTTTGGCCTATGACATTAGTCCTTCCGACAACAGCGTTGTCATAGATAAAATCAACTATGCTTTCAACTTTAAGGATGCAGTACGCGTCAAGGTTGATGTTAGCAATAGTGAGCTATACGAAAACGTCGATGTTTTCAACCCTGATTTTCAGAGCAGTGGCACAGGTGCTCTCTCGCGTTATGGACGTTTCAGCCCCATCTATCGTCAAGGTCAGAATGGTGCTGGTTTGACCGTGACTTTGAATCCTAAAGGTCCGATTAGCTTGAGTGGTGCTTATCTAGCTGAAAGTAATAACCAAAATAATGCTAACGGTACTACTACTATTAACGGCTTTGGTGCCAGTAATCCCGCAGCTAATAACGGGCTGTTCAGTGGTGATAATACTTTCTTTGGACAGTTATCTATCAAACCTAGCAAAGCCTTCAATATTGGTCTGACCTATGCCCACACCTACCTGGCTGGCAACAGTACCAACAACCTCTTCCAAAGTACAGGTAGCGCCTTTGCGAATAATCCCTTTGGCAGTACTTACAGTGCTACTGGTGTTAGTAGTAATACTCGTATCGAATCCAACAACTACGGTCTAGAGGCTAGCTTACAATTTACCCCTAAATTGGTTCTTAGTGGTTGGGGAGGTTACACCATTGCTGATGCTCTTACTGGTGTTAATGCGGGTCGAAATGCAGACATTTGGTACTATGGTGCAACACTTGCTTTGAGAGACTTTGGTAAACAAGGGAACGTCTTAGGTTTTATCTTTGGTCAAGCACCCAAAGTTACTGGTGGCAGCATAAGAACAGTTGGTACTAATGGTAGCTTAGACACTGGTACCTCTTATCAGTTAGAGGGTCTTTACAAGTACAAGGTTTCCGATAATATTCAAATCACCCCTGGTTTGATAGTAATCTTCAACCCGGAGAACAACAACAATAACGACACGGAATATGTAGGTACTCTACGTACTACCTTCACCTTCTAAAATTGGTGATGAAATACAAAGCTCGAAATTAGATAAACAAAAGCCCGCCTTGAGGTGGGCTTTTGTATAGGAAGAAAATTAGGTATCCCCTCAATATTTGGGGGTAAGCAATTATTCTGGTTGCCACGACCAACCAAATATCTAACTTTCGTCACTGCAATTTCGTAAAAATTTAAATTATTTACTTAAGTAAAAGACTAGAGAAACATAAATTACGATGTCTCTCTAGTCTAAGGTACGCATAAATCATTTTTAAGGCTTTCAAATATTGCCTGTAATAATACTTTATTTATATAGTGATGAAGTTATTAGCTTTGCTTTTTTTCTGTTTCATAATCATAGAATAAATGTTTTGAACCAAGTTTTGCTTCACCCGATCAGAGTAATCATTGATTACCCAGATGGTTCACCCGATTGGAGGAAGACAATAAACAGATATTGAACTCAGATTGATAAGATAAAGAAAAGGTAAAGATTTGTGCTATGACTATTGTTAACATTGCTACTCCCCTGATTGCGATCGCAGGACAAACCCGCCAAGCTGCAAGTAAGCTGGCGATTCTCTCCACTGAGGCAAAAAATCAAGCAATTGTTGCGATCGCTCAAGCTTTAGAATCAGCTAGAGATGAAATTTTACAAGCAAATCTTGCCGATTGTGAAGCTGCTACTTCTGAAGGAATTCCCAAACCACTTTATAAGCGCTTGCAGTTGGATGAATATAAATTAACAGATGCGATCGCTGGGGTACGAGATGTAGGTAAGCTAGCTGATCCAGTCGGTAAAGTGCAGATTCACCGGGAACTTGACACAGGCTTAGTTCTCAAGCGAATTACTTGTCCTTTGGGTGTTTTGGGGATTATTTTTGAAGCACGTCCAGAAGCGGCGATTCAAATTGTCTCTCTAGCTATCAAATCGGGAAATGGTGTGATCCTCAAATGTGGAAAGGAAGCGGTGCGTTCTTGTGAAGCAATAGTCAAGGCAATTAAACAAGGATTATCTCACACTGCCGTTAACCCTGATGCGGTACAGTTGCTGACAACTAGAGAAGAAACTTTAGAACTTTTGAAATTAGATAAATATGTAGATTTAATTATTCCCAGAGGTTCTAATTCGTTTGTAAGATTTGTACAGGAAAATACTCGGATTCCGGTACTAGGTCACGCCGATGGAATTTGTCATCTTTATATAGATAAAGCTGCCGATATTTCTCAAGCAGTTGCGATTACCGTCGATGCCAAAGTACAATATCCTGCTGTTTGTAATGCGATTGAAACTTTGCTAGTTAACTCTTCTATTGCTACAGAATTTTTACCAAAAGTTGCCGATGCTTTGCAAGAACGCCATGTAGAATTGAGAGGTGATCAACGCACCTTAGAGATTGTACCTAACATTGCACCTGCAACAGAAATAGACTGGAAAACAGAATACAGCGATTTTATTTTGTCGATTAAGATTGTAGATTCTTTAGAAGATGCGATCGCTCATATCAACGAATATGGTTCTCGTCATACTGACGCGATTATTTCTGAAGATTTAACATCTGTTGAAACTTTCTTTGGACTGGTTAATTCAGCTAATATATTTCACAATTGTTCTACCCGCTTTGCTGATGGCTTCCGCTATGGTTTCGGTGCAGAAGTAGGGATTAGTACCCAACAAATGTCTCCCCGAGGCCCCGTTGGTTTAGAAGGATTAGTCACATACAAATATCAAATGACTGGTAATGGTCATATTGTAGCTACTTACACTGGAGCAAATGCTAAAGCTTTTACTCATCAGGATTTAGTGTAAAACATCCTCAAAATTATGGGATTTAGAGTATTTCTATTTACCTTCACCCTGGCTCTAAGTTGACAACCATAAGCAATGCTGTATCCCTACGATCGCCTATGTTTAGACGCAAGGGTAACTAGTAGTCTGTCAAATTT
>CAZZZY010000576.1:0-4549 GCA_964658545.1 uncultured Acetobacteraceae bacterium
GAGGTTGTTGGCTATGCGTTTAATGCCTTCTCCAATAAACCAGGCCCCAAAGCAGTATGCACCCTCATCGCACAACCAATAATTACCCCACTCAACTCATTCTCTCTCATCCTCTGCGTTTCCCTCCGCGTCCCCCTGCGTTGAAAAATCTTCCCCAAACTCCGTCAAGAACCTGAAAGCCTTCAAAATATAACTAGCACAATCTCTAGGAGAAGTATTGTAAAACGATCGCCATGCACTACCCTTATCCTCATCATAGCGATCGCTGCGTTGGCTATGATTTTCTAACCATGCCAATCGGACTGCGTGTCCAATCAACACATCCAACACGATATATCCTTCAATTTGCAGCTTGGGGTTATTCGCTGCGATCGCTCCTAATTCTCTTAATGCTTCAATATTAACTTGGCGGTATTCTGGGGCTTCGATTTTATTCAGCAGATGCTCAACTAATAGAGCAAAATTTCTTTCCCCTGCTGTCATTTCCGACAGCATTATCTCACTATCTAAACGATTGCGGCGCTCTAGTTTATCGCCAATTACTAGACCCTTGCAATGTTGCATTAATAACCAAACCTGTTTGAAAAAGTCTTTTGGTACGCGCCCTGTCGCACCTTCAGCTTGACGAAACCGCCGCCAACCACCTGGCGGAACTTCTATTTCATCGACGATTCCTGGTAAAACCACCCAAGCAATATCACTTTCTTTTTGCTTGACGTGCAGTGATTCTTGTTGGCGCAACAAGTTACTCATGCCAATATATCCGGTTAATACCTGGCGCAAGCGCATTTTCACTTCAAAGGGTGAAAGTTGCATTAAGTAATCGTATGCTTCATCTTGAGTGACATGCAATTCCCGTGCTAGTTCGCTGGTGATCAATAAGATGAGATAGCCGACTCTTAACGTCAGTAATCCTTGAAATAGTTCGGGTTCTGAGCGAATTAAGATGCCAAGATAGATTAAAATCTCTTGTGTGAGGACGCGATCGCGGATATCCTCACGACAAAAATGACTAATTTTATCAGCAATTTCATCGTGGGACATGGGTACGGTAATCAAGGAGGCTTCACTGTAAGCTTTACCCACAGCAATTTGCTTACCCCGCACCAAAATGCTCGTCACTGCATCTGATAGGCTGATATCAACCATTTGGCGTAACCCCGCAGCCCGACGCACTACCGCCCAAATGCCCAAATCTCCAGCTTTGGTATAAACTTCATCGAGTAAATCGGCTATTGTAACAGGATGTCCAGGGCCGCCATACCCCGTATCAAATTCTATTCCCTGCAAACGAGTTAAGGTTTGTAACAACTCAATTTGCTCGTAGATATTCTCTGATGAACGCAAATAAGAAAGTAATAATCCGAAGTTGGTTTCACACTCCATTTGAAATTCTTGATTATGTCCTAAGCGCGAGCTTTTCTGAGGATGATAAGCTAGATAATAGCAACGTGGGCTAGCATTTTTGACTGGCGATAGTGAAAATTCCGCATTTGGCAGAAAATCAATTCTTTGGATTCCGGCTGTTAGCATTAGCTGATTTAGCCGTCCTAATTTCACCCGCACACCATTACAAACACCATCCTTCAGTTCTTGCATCAGTTCTAGTAATGCTTCCGAACCGATTTCTAACATGGTGTGTGTCAACATTAAAGTGAGAGTTGGACGACCTAAATCACTCCAATATTTTTGAATGTAGGCTAGTTCGCTTCTAATTTGATCTACCAAAAAATGGTAATCTAGGGTTAAGTAAAACTCTTGAGAATCAGAAAATGAAGGCAAAAATACAATTGTTTCACCGCTAATCCGAAAGATCCTAGATGTTGTCAGACTCCGTAGGCGACGCACTGGCCGCCCAGTTAAACCAAGTTTGTCATTCCGTCCAATTTGGTTATAAATAGCTGAGAATTCTCCAGCTTTTCTCACCTGAATGGGTTCTACTTGGGTAGGTATTTGTGCTTCAATTCCGTGAACTTCTAGTTTTTTCTGTAAATCTTCATCTTCTGCTAATAAAGCAATTTGTACCAACGATTCTCGCTGTTTTCCCACACATAAATGTCTTCCCAAAGGGTCGATATCACCAACAGCTAGTAACCCTTCACTCAACATTTGACTAAGAAAATATAAACTCTGCGCCCACACTAAGGGGATATTTTCATTGGGTAAACGTGGTTGCGTTTGAGGTGCTAACTTTTCTGCTTCTATATTTTCTGCTGGCACATAATAAAGTTCTGGCAATAAACGCAAACCATCTTGTTCTATGAGTAATGATTCTAAAAGCTCTTGATATTTTTTAACCTGTTCTTGTTCGCCGCGAAATAATCCATCTAGAACTAAATAAGTGAAAAATAATGGCCATTCACATTCAATATGCTCAAATTGCTTGAGTTCCAACGGCTCGTAGTGCAAACGCTGATTATCTTCTAAAACCGTTTGGTGTCCATCACGCAGAAAGCGTTTGCAGCCATATTTACCTGCGAGTTTGTTGATAATATCGTTTAAAGTGCGATCGCGTAACTGCGAGTCTTCCACTGCGAAGGCAGGATAACTAATAATACTCAACAATGCCGCATCAATTTCTTTGGAACCAGATTCCCTTGGCAATAGGGATTCTAAAGTAATCCGGGCGCGAGCAATTTCATCTGGTAGTACGTGAATCACCGATGCTTGACTACCACGCACACCAAACAAATCCAGTCCATTGATAGCTTCTAAAGCAGCTTTTGCCATACCTACGGAACTGGCATTTAACTCAGCATTACCACGATTAATTTTATTACCACGTTCCCAAATGCCGTAATCTGGGGTGCGGTAAGCTCGTCCAATGTAGTAAACCAAATTTTGGACGAAATTTACTTCATCAATCGTATAAATGATTTGCAATCCGGCTGCGGTCATTTGCGCCAACATCAGCAAAAATATAGATGTGGCATCAAGTTGCAAATGTCCCCATTCGTCATCACCAACAACAATATCACCCGTTGCGGTATTATATTTGGCGTGCAGTCCATCCAGTAGCGACTGAGTATGTTTAAATGTCTCTACTTTATGAGCTTGTCGCATCATCGCAAACAGCAACCCACGCATCAGTTTAATGACACTGTGTTCTAGTTCATAAGTGCGTCCCTCATCGTCGTCAATCTTGCGGTATGCAAGTCCTAAACCCCAAACTGCCAAAATGCTGTAAACGTTGTCTCGTACCCAGGCATCAGTATAATCGCCGTGGGCTGTAATCGCTGTACTCGCAGGTAGTAAACCAGTAATCGGATTCTGACGAGTCAGGATGATTGTCTTGATTTGCTGATAGTAAGAGTCCAGATGAGCTAGCAATTTGGCGGATGTTTTCATGATTTGGTTCAGAACTACTCGCAGAATTAGACCCTGTGGCTGTGAAGTGAATTACCTAAAGCAAGGCCAGAACAAGTTCTGTAATCGGCAATGGGACAACAGCTAAGGGTGGTGTGAGTTTACTATTATCTCGTGTAATAGACTTCTGGGTACTGAATTTTATCAAGAAAAGCAGTTCTTGCTGAGGGCCGTTTCCCTCCCTTTCAATGATAGACCTAATGGTAGAAGCAAATTCTACCTTGTAAGAGAGGTGAAAGTCTTGGCACATAGTTAAAAATGAGATCAGAAGTTACAAAAAAAAATCTTTAGCGATTAGGTCAGAAAAATGTTGACACCATTATTAACCGCCCTAGCTACAGCTTTGAGCCTGTTGATTGTTGATTTAGTTGTTCCAGGCGTTGACATTGCTAACTTTCCAGCAGCTATGATTGCCGCTTTAGTAATTGGTCTAATTAATGGTTCAGTTAAACCAGTTTTGTCTGCTCTCTCTCTACCACTGAACTTTCTCTCATTTGGAGCATTTTCGCTTATCGTCAACGGTTTGTGTTTCTGGTTAGCAGCAGTGCTAGTTCCTGGGTTCTCAGTTCATGGAATTATTGGTTTCCTTCTTGGACCGGTGATTCTATCTTTTGCTAACACCTTGATTAGCAGCTACTTTGTTGAAAGAAACCTTTTAACCAGCAGTGGTGATGTCAAAAGCCAAAGTGAATTACCTTCTAGATAAATATTAGAGAGAGTAGAAACATTGATTTTATCATGTCTCTACTCCCCAAAAATATGCGGAGGTGGGTTTCCTCATTCGGCATCTTCAAAATAATGTAACTAAACAAAATTACAAAGTTGTAAAATCATGAAATTAGTTCGTTTTCTTCTAGGTTTGTTAGTGCCTCCTTTAGGCGTTTTCCTAACAGTTGGAGTTGGCCCAACCTTGTTTATTAACATTTTGCTCACACTTCTAGGTTGGCTACCCGGCAGCATTCATGCAATTTGGGTCATTGCCAAGCATGAAGAACAACTTAATGGAGAAGGACGTATTTACTAATACGCCAGATTACCAGATTAATTTTAGGAAATCTTAAGTATGGTGCATTATGGCTAAAAGCATAATGCACCATTTCACTAGTACAGCATGGCGGAAATAAGCCACCCATTTGAAATGTCTAAAACCCTTACGCAATGGTAATTACGAATTACGAATTAC
>CAZZZY010000577.1:0-4544 GCA_964658545.1 uncultured Acetobacteraceae bacterium
AAAAATAAAATTGCAGTTGTTTATGCTGAGGGTGAGATTGTCGATGGTAGAGGTGATGATGGGCAAGTAGGTGGCGATCGCTTTGCCAAAATCTTCAACAAACTCCGAAAAGATAAGGATGTGAAGGCTGTTGTATTACGGATTAATAGTCCTGGTGGTAGCGCTACCGCAGCCGAAGTCATGCAGCGAGAAGTGAAATTAACCCGTGAAGCCAAACCGGTTGTAGTGTCAATGGGCGATGTCGCCGCCTCTGGTGGTTATTGGATTGCTAGCGACTCTAACCGCATTTTTGCCGAACCAAATACCATTACAGGCTCGATAGGTGTGTTTGGGTTGCTATTTAATGGGCAAAAGCTGGCGAATGACAACGGCATTACCTGGGATTCGGTGAAAACTGCACGCTATGCTGATAGTCAAACAGTTTCGCGTCCGAAATCGCCCGAAGAGTTAGCACTTTATCAGCGTAGTGTTAACCACATTTATGATATGTTTCTAAGTAAAGTTTCTCAAGGTCGCAAACTCCCAGAACAAAAAGTGGCAGAAATTGCCCAAGGGCGAGTTTGGTCTGGTGAGGCAGCCAAAGAAATTGGTTTGGTGGATGAAATTGGCGGTTTGAATATTGCGATCGCTTATGCTGCTAAAGAGGCGAAACTAGGAGAAGACTGGGAAATCCAAGAATATCCTCGCAGTAGCAGTTTCGGAGAACGCTTTTTTGGGCGTGCAACTGAAGAGGCCAGGACTGCTTTCGGAATTGAGGGGGCACAACTCAAACCATCTAACCCCGTCACCAATGAATTCCAGAAATTGCAACAGGAAGTAGATATTTTGCAAAAGATGAACGATCCACAGGGAGTTTACGCCCGTTTGCCTTTCAACTTGAAGATTGAGTAGATGCTTTTTTGAGCATGAGTGAGAACCAACTCAATTACGTTAATTAGGCATTTACTACATGATTCGTCGAACTCACGTTGGTTCTATAAGATGTACTACACCTGGTAGTTCAGCTTTCTTGGCAAACACTTCCTGAGCTGCTTCCGCATATTCTTGAGTTGAAAAAGAAATGAAACTTTGACGTTTACAAGCTATGGCTACATTGATTTGATAATTTAGTTCCCGCAGAGTTTGAATTATCTCATTCCACTCATTATCTGACAACTGGTCAAGTTGATCGTTTAAAACTTTAGTCCAACACTTCCCTCCTGTCTTTACTTCTGCCATTCTCCCAGGTGGTTCATTATAATTAACAGCTTCTCCACTATCTTTAACTTCTCCGTCATAAAACGCATAAGATGCTTGGGGAGTCCGAGTTATTATGAGGTAATCACCTTTAGCACCTGTAACGAATTCTGCATATTGATTATGTTTTTTATTACCGCCTAAATGCCGAGCTAATTCCAGATTAAAACATTTCATCTCAGAATCTACTTGACCTTTAGTGAAAACCTCCTGCTCTGTTATCCTCTCTGGATTGTTTTTGTTATGAATAAGTTCCTTTAGCCTTCTCTGCTGTGCTGTGTTTAATTGATCCACTAGTTCACGTTCTCTTGGATTGCTGCAATAAGATTAGGTATTATATCTTCATCCTTGAATGCATAAGGGCCGTAAATGCCTGCTGCGGTGCCATTGCTCTTTGCATCCCCAATAACGAACTTGGACTTATTAGATTTAAGTACGCCGCTTTCGTAAGCAATACTAATCAATCCCTTTTTCTTGATGCCAGTGTAGATGCTGTAGTTAGCATTGTTAATATGGACAGAACCAGTAACTCTAACTGAACCATCAGCTTGCACATAAATTTTGCCACCAGTGTGATTTCCGTCAGAGCGGAGATATCCAGTTGTAACTGCTCCTTGAGAACTGGCGATCGCAATTACTCCACCGTTTGAGATGATGTTTTGGCTAATAACATTGCCAACAGAAGAGATATATACATCACCGTTATTGGTTGTAATATCGCCTTGTGTAGTAACAGTACCTTCCTTGGCAATTAGGGCAACTCTATCCCACTGAGAATAGATTTTTCCTGTAGTGACATTTTGATTAGCTTGTATAGCTACATTACCAGCACTATTAATATTGCCATTGTCAGTGACACTGCCTTTACTGCTAACTAAAGCAACTGTACCTAATGCTGATACAATGTTTTGAGCAAGTACATCTTTAGTAGCACCAAGAGTCACATTATCAACGCTAGCGATCGCACCTTGGGCATTAACATTACCACTGCTACTAATCAAAGCAACTGCACCATCAAGTGATGTAATATCTTGAGTAACTACATCTTTAAAAGCCCCAAGAGAAACATCACTACTACTGGTAATTGCACCATTGACAGTAACCGCACCTTGACTGGAGTTAAGAAGAACTACATCATTGGCAGACTGAATTTTCTCGGTGGTAATATTCTGTTTGGCTAGAGCAGTTACACCATAATCACCAATGATTTCCCCCGTGGCAGTAATAGCATCAGTACCGCTAATCAGACTAATTCCAGCATTTGTGGAAGTAATGTTGTTCACGACAATATCTTTAAGAGCAGTAATATTTACATCACCATCTTTGGTTTGAATATCACTGTGTGTTCTGAAAGCCCCATCACTCAAAATATCTACTTGTTTAGCAGTGATGTTACCAGTAGTGACATTGCCTTTAGAATCGTATTTTTTGTCACCTATTTTACCTAGAAAAATATTTACATTACCTGAGTCAGTAGTAGACAAAGAAGCTGTGGTAATGTCATCAATAGCATTTATATTGATATTGCCTTGAGTAGTGATATCACCTAAAGCCGTGAAAGTTTTAGCACTATTAACTGTCAAGTCCTTAAGACTAGCATTACCACCAACTGCATTGTTGAAAGTAATATTGCCTAAACCTGCTGTCAGACTGAGGGATGAAGCACCTGCACTGTTACTATCGAGAGTATTTTTAAAGGTAATATCGCCGCCCTTGGAAGTGGCACTAGATTTAGCAGAGTTAAAAGTGTAAGCCCCCGTACTGCTATTGAGGATTGTCGGGCCATCAAGAGTAATATTGCCGCCTTTGGTGACAACATTGGAGCCAGTGAGATTAATCTTAAGTCCTCAGATTCGCTGCTATAAGCCTTACCAGTCATTTCATCAATAAAGTCGAAGAAGTCTGCTTTTTCGGAAGAACCAACTCTTTGACCAGAGTCATTAATGGCTGTAGGGCGTTGCGTGAGGGTGATACCCATCATTTTCTCAACCAGGTCAGCCATAAGACTGATAGCGGTAAGGTTTTCACTGTTGTCCGGTAGGTTGTCAAGTCTGTCTATTTGATTGTCCAGTTTTGAGAGTAAAGATTACCGGAAAGCTACGTGATACGGAAACGGTCATCCGTTGTTTGGATGGGGGTAGTTGGAAAAGTACTTTTAGCAACTCGCTGGCTGCCTACCTACCCGCAAGCAAGGTTTCGGATGGGAGGGGTGATGCAGTAATGCACACCTTGACCCTACCACTGAATAAGATCGAGCAAATTGTCTGTGTCTGTTTTATCACTTATCGCCGACCACATTTTTTCAGCATTGAATTCTCGATCTGACCCAGATGGTTGAAAGTACAACAGTCGCGCCCCGTCTGCTTCTAGCTGCTGTGGGATGGCGTATGCTTTGTAAATCAGATTATGCAGGTGCCAGTAGTCCCGGTAGTGGATCTGACCGATCAGAGCCTGCCCTAGTGCTTCATCCTGAATTTCAAAACTGCTTTTGGACAACTCTTCCCATTCAGATTCAGCTTTCTCTTCAGCCTCCCCGGACTGTTGCATCAGTGGTATTAACTCTTCCTGTCTTCTTTTTCTTTCCTCGTAGTTGATGCGGATTCTCGCTACTGCCTGTAGTTCCTCTGGCACATTCAGTAGAAAGAAATGTAATCCACCTGTTCGCTCAGTCACTGGTTCGTCGTAAAACTTCATTTTTTCTACGTCATAGCAGTCCAGATCACCAGAGGCGAAAGTCCGCCCAGAAGCATCCGCTTCCAGTAGTGCTCCCCAAGTGCGGTCATACACCATGTAATGAAAGGCATCGCAACCAGTCTGCATTGCCAGAGACGATAGCCTGGGACGAATGGTATCTCTGGCTCTTCGGCAGAGTAGCTCAGATGGCTCTGCCTGGACAATAGTCCATCCCTGATTGCCAACAAACAAGCCAATAACCCACAAGTAAGGCGTTATTTCCCAAGGAAGACTGAGCAGTGTTTTCATAACTGGCAAAGAGTTTTGGGGCAGAGGTGGCTTAGGAATGCGGCGACAACCTTCCTGTTCAAAGATGCGAGTTAAAGTCTGCTCAATTAAATCTAGATTATCTGACCAAACGCAGGTGTTGCAATTCGAGTATCTAAGAACCATAAAGCTCCCCAAGTGAAGTTTTTGAAGTCCCCGTTTAAATAGTTGATTCTGATTGTACCAGAAATACCTCTTCTACTAGGGCATTTGTACTACTGAAAGACTTTATATCACAATGATTTTGACATGTTGCTTCGCTTTTTATGTTGGTTTCGCTTACCCCACCTATAAAATGCAAATATTTT
>CAZZZY010000578.1:0-4544 GCA_964658545.1 uncultured Acetobacteraceae bacterium
AATCCCTAATCTCCAGTCACCATGTGGCGCAGATTCCAGACTTTCATCCAACGCACTCGTAGCGTTTTGATTATTACTCCCACTGTTGCTTTGACTGTCATTGTTGGGCAATCGTTGGGATTTTTCAATTTACTTGAATGGAAAATTCGTGATGAATGGGTTCGTCAGCGATCATCCCTAGCGATCGCTGACGAAATTGTGATTGTTACAATTGATGAGCGCGATATCCAATCGGTACGGAAATGGCCAATTCCAGATCGGGCGTTAGCAAAATTACTAGAAAAGATTCGGGCGCAGCAGCCCAGAGCCATCGGACTGGATCTCTATCGAGATTTACCAGAGGGAAGCGGACATGAAGAACTGCTCAAAATCTTCCGCAGCACCCCCAATTTAATTGGCGTTGAGAAAATCACCGGGGAGCGAGTCAATCCGCCACCAGAATTGAAGAAACTCAATCAAGTCGGATTAGCAGATTTGGTGCTGGATGGCGATCGCTTTGTGCGTCGTGCCCTCCTGACGGCAGTTGATGCCAAAGAACAAAACACGCTCAAAGCTGGGCTGGCAACTCAGGTGGCGCTCAAGTACCTGGAAGCTGATAAGATTTCCTTAGAAAGCATTGACCCCAAGCAGCAAAAGTTTCAATTGGGTAAGGCAATTTACCTCCCACTGAACAATCAAGAAGCAGGTTACTCCGATGCTGATTTAGGCGGGTATCAAATTCTGCTAAATTGGCATGGAACAGAAGCGGCATTTCGGACAGTTGCCATGCGCGATGTCTTAGCAGGGCGAATTCCAGCCAATATGATGCGCGATCGCATGGTATTTATTGGATCGGCTGCCGCTAGTACTAATGACTTCTTCAATACACCCTTCAGTTCCTCCTGGACATCTGCCCAAAAAACCAGGCATCACCGTGCAACCATGCCTGGGGTTGTTGTCCATGCCAATATTGCCCATCAACTGGTGCAAGGGGCAAAAACAGGCAAAGGAAACTTGCACGGGATTTCTGTCCAGGTTGTGTGGCTCTGGATTGTTTTATGGTCTGCGATCGGTTCTAGTGGTAGTTGGTTCTTATCCAGTCGCAGGTTGCGGATGCCTGGGGGCAAAATTCTCTGGGCAACTGTAGGCATCAGTGGCGTGTTTGTCGGGGGTGGCTATGGGATGTTTTTACATAGCATTCTCATACCAGTCACCCCCACTTTAGCGGCATTCATCAGCAGCGTAATTGCAACAACAAATTCCTATAAACAGCGGCGGTTAGAAGAAACGAATCAGCAACTAGAAGTTGCCAACGCTCAACTATTGGATTATTCCAAAACTCTAGAGTTTAAAGTTGAAGAGCGAACTCATGAACTGTTGGAGGCAAAGCAAGCGGCTGATGCTGCTAACGAAGCAAAGAGTGAGTTTCTGGCCAATATGAGCCACGAACTACGCACACCGCTTAACGGCATCCTTGGTTTTGCCCAGGTGCTAGAAACATCGCCAAACATGACAGAGAAAAATCTGGAAAGAGTCAGCATTATCTACCAATGTGGGACACACCTTCTGATGCTAATCAATGACATTCTCGACCTTTCAAAAATTGAAGCTCGTAAATTAGATTTGGTTGCGACTACTATAAATTTGTCCAACTTCTTACATGGTGTCACCGAGATTTGCAGTATCCGAGCGCAACAGAAAGGAATTGCATTTAATATTTTAATCAGCGATCGCCTACCAGTTGTCATTGAAGCCGATGAAAAGCGGCTCCGGCAAGTTCTGATCAACTTACTAGGCAATGCGATCAAATTCACAGACAACGGTAGCGTCATCTTCAAGGTAGATGTCATCGATCAAGAGTCTCAACAAATGACATATCAGAAGATTCGCTTCCAGATTGAAGATACAGGTATTGGGATGTCATCAGACCAACTAGAGAAAATCTTTTTGGCCTTTGAACAAGTAGGTGAAGTTGGGCGGAAATCTGAAGGTACTGGCTTGGGATTAGCAATTAGTCAAAGAATTGCAGCATTGATGGGCAGCCAAATTCAAGTACAGAGTCATCTGGGTGAGGGTAGTCTTTTCTGGCTAGATTTGATTGTACAAGTACCAGTTTCCCATGACTGGCAGATAGAAGCAATGTCTACGACGGGTAAAGCAGCAGCCCCAACCCATCAAAAAATCATCGGCATTCGAGGTAGTACGCCTCAAGTTCTCATTGTCGATGATGATACCAACCACTGTTCTATGTTGACCAGTTTGCTGCAAAGAATTGGCTGTCAAACCCTGGAAGCAAACGACGGCAAACATGGGCTACAAATGGTAATTGAACATCTCCCAGATGTGATTATCCTTGATTTAGCTATGCCGAATATGGATGGCTTTGAACTAATGCTTCAGCTACAAGAAAATCCACGAACTCGTAATATTCCAATTATTGTCTCTAGCGCCAGCGTCTTTGAGGAAAATCGCCAACGAAGTTTACAAGCAGGGGCCACAGCATTTTTGCCGAAACCCCTACAGATTGATCAACTATTTAATACACTACAATCGCTGCTAAAAGTCGAGTGGATTTATGCCCAACCCACACCCCAGAAGTCATCTTCCCCACCTGAGCCAGCCGATACTGAATTAGTTCTACCATCACAGGATGTTTTGCAACAACTCTATCATCTGGCAATGATGGGAGATATTCAGGCAATTGAGGGAATCATAAAAGAGTTAATTAAGCAAGACAGTCAGCTAACTCCCTTTGCAACTGAGTTGAACCAATTTACCGTCAACTTCCAAACTGGAAAAATCCGTAAGTTCCTGAAATCTTTTGTAACAACTGAGTCACGCCAATGATGATTAAACCTCTCGTGAAGCCAATGCATATCCTTTTGGTAGATGACAATCCCAACAATCTCAAAGTGCTATCAGAAGCAATTCAGGGATGTGGTTGGAAAGCACTCCTAGCAACAGATGGAGAGTCTGCGATCGAACAAACCGAATACGCTGCTCCCGATCTCATTCTCTTAGATGTGATGATGCCCGGTATTGATGGATTTGAAACTTGTCGCAGACTGAAAGCCAATTCCATCACTCAGAATATTCCGGTCATTTTTATGACCGCTTTATCCGATGCCACAGACAAAGTTAAAGGACTAGAAATTGGCGCAGTTGACTATATTACCAAACCTTTCCAACAGGAAGAAGTCATTGCTCGATTAAAGTTACATCTGAAAATCTCCCATCTTACCCGTACCCTAGAACAAAGGGTGCAAGAACGCACCGTAGAATTAAGCCAATCTCTACAAAAGTTACAAAACACCCAACTACAACTAATTCAGAGTGAGAAAATGTCCACCCTTGGACAACTTGTTGCAGGCATAGGTCATGAGATTAATAACCCGATTGGTTTTATTAGTGGAAATTGCTCTTATATTGAAGAATACATGAAGGATCTCCTACGTTTGGTGAATCTCCAACAGCAAAAGCTACCATACCCAGACCCGGAAATTGAAGAACTCCTTGAAGAAATTGACTTAGAGTATCTAACTGAAGATTTACCAAAAATTCTGGGATCAATGCACCAGGGGATTGGTCGTCTTAAGGATATTAGCCTCTCTCTAAGAACCTTTGCTCGATCCGATATTTCATCTATGGTGGAATTTCAGATTCACGAAGGAATTGATAGTACCTTAATGCTATTAAAACATCGATTCAAAGACCAAGGAGACCGCCCTCAAATCGAGGTTGTCAAACAATATGGTGAGTTACCTCCAATCAATTGCTATCCCGGACAACTGAACCAAGTATTTATGAATATTATCGCCAATGCTATTGATGCATTTGATGATCTCCATCAAAACCGCTCAAATCAAGAGATAGCTGCTACTTCCCCTCACACCATCACGATCGCTACATCGGTCGAGTCTCAGCAACAAACCGTTACAATCTGCATTGAAGATAACGCTTTTGGTATGCCTCCGGAAGTGCAAGCGAGGATTTTTGAGCCATCTTTTACAACTAAGCCTGTGGGCAAGGGAACTGGGCTAGGATTAGCTATCAGCTACCAAATTATTATCGATAAACACAATGGACAAATCAACTGCTTATCAACCTTTGGTCAGGGCACTAAGTTTATTATCACTCTGCCAATTTCAGTAGACCAATAAGTTCTGCGATCGCTCTAGAATAGTCACCTATAGCATCATATTTGTCTCGAATAACCCATATTTTTAATCGAGTTTTTTGAAACTTACCTGCTGTTTCAATCTATTGCGCTAACTCGAATGTATAACTCATATTTATTGTCCACGTCCTGGTTTACAATCTGCAAAACCTAATGCCTCTGTGTCGAGGAAGCTGGCGATCGCCATCTCAATGACTGCTTCAACTGGATACTCAATTTCAGTGGCACGGGCAATTAGGGCATCTCGAATCCTTTCAGGTAGACGTTCCAAGATGACTTCGGCATCAGCGGAGGAAAGTTGTTCCAAAAGTTTTGCTTGCATATACTAAAAATGGCTGATTGCTGGACTTTTGCCTGGGCAAAGAAAATTTTGCCTGTTAATCTCTTA
>CAZZZY010000579.1:0-4537 GCA_964658545.1 uncultured Acetobacteraceae bacterium
AACCTTTACCCTTTAACCTTTTCCCTAAACCCAATTCCTAGTTAAAAATCCTTAACCGAGCAGTATTGAATCCCATTGTATCGACCACAGCTTGAAAGACTTCTTCTTCTGCTGCATTCAGTTCCAAGTACACATCTACAAATCCAGAAATTAATTGCATCCGCGCTGGGTCTAACCTTAAAGTTGTCAGCAATCGTAAACATTCCGCCTTCACCTGCGGACGTTCTGACACCGTAATATTCATCTTCGCCATCAATGCCGCCGCCACTGGATTGTGCTGCGTTAAAAAATCTCGCCAATTTAAACGATTTAATTGAATTGCTGCAAACTGAAATTCCAGCACCTTTAAATCGGGAAACGTGACACGATAATTTTGCGCTTGGGCACATTTTTGATAATTTTGCTAAAATTTTAGAAGGAGCTTTCCTAAAATAATCTTTTTCTCAGTTGAGTAAGTAGATAATACCTACTCTGTTACAAAGCAAATTCATTTGATTAACTTACAAAATCAATCTAGGTAATTAAAGATGAAATTAACAGCAACAGAAAAAGGCTTATTAATTCCTAAAGAACTATTAGGAGAAAATCAAGATTTTGAGATTATTCAAGAAGATGGAAAAATTATTATTACTAGCATTAAACAAACATCTTCTATTTGGGATTTAGGTTCAAATCCGGTGGAATGTGATGTAAAAAATGGTGCAATTAACCACGATCATTATCTGTATAATCCATGAAAAATATCTACTTTTTAGATACCAGCTATATTTTAGCTCTGGAAATAAAAAATGAAGATGCTCATCAAAAAGTATTACAAAATTGGGCTAATTTAATAAAATCCAAACCTTTTTTAATAACAACAACATACATTTTTGATGAAGTCGTTACTTTTTTTAATAGTCGAAACCTTCATTATAAAGCAGTTGAAGTTGGTAATCGGTTATTGGAAAGTCCTGATATAGAATTAATCGGAATTGATCAAACTCTATTTAATCAGGGATGGGAATATTTTCAAAAGCATAAAGACAAATCTTATTCTTTCACTGATTGTTTATCATTTATCGTTATGCAACAACGAGAGATTGTTACAGCTTTAACCTTAGATAATCATTTTTATCAAGCTGGATTTCAATTTTTGCCATCATAAATTAAGTACAAATAACAAAGATATATTTACTATTTGATTCTGAAAAAGCATAAAATATCGAGCAAAATACTTAAACTTATCTCGCCAGTAAGCATCCCTTTATGTCAAAGCTACAAATGAAGCTGTGGAATGGAAGGGTGGAGGAACCGGAGAAAAAGGCTATTTTTGGTCTGATGATTAATTTATTTCTATCTCCTATTCAGGAATGATCATAAACTCTGTACAGCAACCAGCACAGATAATATAGTTTCAAGTAAAGACTGCTTGAAAGTGTCGCTGATTAAGTATTGTATCTTTATACCATCGCTATAAATAAGTATTAATTAATTGGATGCTTGAGCAGGATAACTAATTTCGGGTATGGAAACTAGCCAGTTGGATAATCTATAAATCGCCATTTGGTCTAGCTGTTTTCAGAGAAAGTCTTGTTAGGTTAACTCTTAAGGCAATCAGCTTTGAGTACCTATGGCTACCAAAACACTGACCAAACCTAAGCAAAGACAAAATTCTCAAAATCGCTCATGGGAAAACCTGACAGATCGCCGCAAACTCCGCCATATTGAAAACACATTGGATAAAGCGATCGCATCCTCAATTCAGGATGATTCTATCCAGTCCCACGAAGACTTTAAAGCCTATGTAGAAAACTACAGCCAGGAATCGGGTAAAGCCCCCATCACAGTAGAACTCTGTGTAGGAGGTGGAGATGATGACGAGATTAAAGGCTATCGCTTCTACCTCACCAATGATCCGAACCACAGAACCAGTGGCAAATACCTGATTAAAAATCTCGAAGGAATTACCAGCAAAGATGAAAACTACTTCACCCCTTCTAACATTGCTGAAATTTGCGGTTTTGCTGAAACAGAACTAGACGATCTCGATGATGAATTAGAAGATGACCTACTCGATTTAGATGAAGAAAATGAAGAAATAGATGATACAAACGATGAACTAGACGACCTATTAAATGACGATTTCAACACCAAACTTGATGACCTAGATGACTTAGGTGAAGAAGACGAGCCATCTGTTAGTCGTGTTAGCGCAGCCCAAACTAAAACTCAAGCCAAAACTTCAACTAAAACCCAAAGTAAGTCTCAGCTTAAAACACAACCTAAAACTCAGGACAGAGCTAAGACCAATAAAACTGCTGCCAAAAACTCTAAATCCAGAGAACCTCTAGACGAAGCTTCGCGTTTAAGTGCCACAGCTGCCACCAATGGACGAGAAGTGAATGGGGTGAATTTGGCAGGCTTAACAGGACAACTGGCATCTCTGGGAATTGCGGTAGGACAAGGTGTTTTGGAACAGCTAGCAGCCGAGGCTGACGAAAAGCGGCTTGAACGAATTCTCAAAGAACTCCAACAGCAGAATGACCGCGTAGATAACATAGCCAGTCGCTTGCAAGAAGCAAAGCCGGACTCACCAGAGTCTCAAAAGTCTCAAGATTTTCAAACTGTATCTGAAGAATCAGTCACAGATAATCCACTGGCTGTAGCTGCTACCAAAATCGGCTCGAAAGTAGATAATCTTGGTGACAAACTAGACCCCAAATACCAATCTCAACCATTTGAATTAGATAAGGATGCCAGTGTTAGCGAACAGCTTGACCAAATTGAAGCCTACCTGAAAATTCTTTCCAAGCGACTTGACCGTTTAGAAATGGTAGTTAGCCGATTGGAAAAACAGATGGCAGCATCACAGAATAATTCTACTGTTGTCGAGTCAGAAACTGATGCAGATATTGTCCAACCTAACTCTGCTAACCAGCCACCAGCAGACGTTGACATTTTAAAACATCTAACGAAACGCCAAGCACAGCAACAGCAAGCTGCTTGTGCCGATGCTTTAGTGGGGTTTGCCAAAGTTGCTGGTGAATTATTTGACCAATCACCCCAAGCAGGTATCGCCATTTCCAGTAACAAAACTTTATGGGTAGAAGCACAAGACAAACAGGTAGCGATGCCTGCGGCGGGCGTAGCCATCGCTTTAGAAAATACCCAAGGTGAAACACTCTTTGCTGGTACTCGTACTCAGGGACAGTGGGCGATCGCACAAGACAATCTCAGCCCTGATGAAAAGGCTGGCATTTGCAAACTGCCACAGTCGAAAGAAGAATACGCCCTCAAAGCCAGCACCCAAGCATTAATTCAAAAATTTCAAGAACAACTACCTAACCGATTTAACAGCAACGATGAACCGACATTCACCTGGACTGAAAAGGGCAAAGTCAAGTACGAGTTTGAAGTAGTGAAACTGCCCAATAATACACGGCTACTTCAAGGATTTAACCCTAATCGTAACGATGAACAAGTGCTTGATGCCGTTTTAGTACCAGGGCAGCCCCCGGAGATTTTGCAGTGCAGTATCCCCCTGCGTGAGATAGAAACGCTACTAGACAATCAGCAATCAACTCGTTCTACCCAAGCCCAGACTGATAAAGATACTGCAAGGCAACGCCAGAAACAAACTCAAAGAAAAGCCAGCAAACCAGAAATGCAAGTTTAATTCTACAAACGAGAAGAGAAAAATGAACAATACAAAATCTCACATTTCTCAGTTAAAACTGCTGCCATCTCGGAAATTTTCAACCAACTTGAGAAACCTGAAAATCAACCGCACAGACTTATTTTTCATTTTACTATGTCTTGCGATTGGAATTTATTTATTAGCTACCAAACCCATATTCGTCACTATTTTGGGATGTGCTACCATTGTTTTCTTGAGTATTGGGTACGTAATTCGGACAGTACCCATTCTAGAAAAGTATTTAGGTAGAAAAATTCGCTTCTGGCATATTCTTGCCGCCATTATCACTGTTACCGCTTTACTCGATACTTTTACAACTCCAGCCCAAGCTATTTTCTTAAGCGGGTTGGAAAGCTTCTTCAACAATTTAGCCCAACAAAGTTCCCAAGCCGGAGGCGGTTCCACTAGCACTTTGGATGCCAACGTTGTTGGTTTGACATTTAACCTTATCCGAGGTGCATTCTTGCTGCTGGTTGCTGCTGCTTCTCTATTTGCCTATAACCAAGCACAGCAAGGTAACGACTGGCGACCGATTGTTACTCAAGTTGGTTTAGCGTTCTCCATCGTAATTGCCATTGATGTCATCACTTTCATATTTGTCGGTAATGGCACAGGAACAACAGCCATCAGGTAAACCCAACTTGAATTTTATACCCATTAAATAAGAATTCAGAAGTCAGAAAACATTCGTCAGAATTCATCAGTGGGGGATGAGCATAGTTGATCTAGAAAACTTTGAGAGGTTATTGACAAGAAGAAAAGTCCTATTCTCCCCCTTATCTTCACTTGTCACTTCTTGGTTGACTGACTACTAATGCAGCACCAGAGAATTATACAAATATGGCACAAGACAATCGA
>CAZZZY010000580.1:0-4536 GCA_964658545.1 uncultured Acetobacteraceae bacterium
TTGCACCTGTAAGATTTGCCTGTTGCAGGTTGACTCCAGCCAAATTCGCCCCGATTAACTCGGCATTGGATAAGTTTGTCTGCTCAAGATTTACCCCAGTTAACATTACTTGTAATAAAGAGGCTCCCGATAAATTGAGTCCAGCCAAAGACTTGATTCGGTTTGCAAAGGCGCTTTTGTGCAAAACGGTTGTTTTAGCAATTAGCGCACTTAAAGCCTCTGGATTGAATTCTGTTAAATTGAGTGGATTGCCACAAGGCCAAAAAGGAATTTTTGTTTCTCGGTAGCAAACACAAAGCAATAAAAACACATTTAGCCCCACAGCAGCATTCACCTGCTCAACATTCACCGGGTTTTGCAGTGCGTGGAAATGAGTCAAAGCTTTGTGGGCTATCCCTTCATCTAACCAACAGCCTTGACAGTAAGCACGCCAGAAAGATAAAAGCCGTTGCAACAAAACTTCAAAGGAAAACTTGTGCTTTTGCTCTCGCCGCAAAATTGCGATCGCCAATTCCTCAATTTCCTGGCTAAGTATCCCGTAACCTAGTAAATTGTAAATATGCTGGGCAACGCTACTGGGAGAATCAAGCACAAAAGTGAGTGTACCACAAGTTCTATTGTCGCACTGAGTGAGTAGTTTTAACTCAGCAGTCACAGCCTCAGCACAAAGAAATTCTCCTAACTTAATATGCGAAAATTCAATTAAACTCCTCTGCGCGGCAGTCGCTACAACGGGGCGAACCCCCGCAAAGCGCTGCTTTGGTTGTGCGGTTATGCGTGAGGTATCGGAATTCTGTATTTTAAAATAAAAAGCTGCCAAGGGACTCGGATGTAATTCCTCAGCCAAATTAATTTGATGATGTTGCGAGTGTAAAATGTGGAGAGCGATCGCTCGCATCTGCTCAAGTAAATCTTGGGGATGACGATTAGCGAGTAAATTAGCGATCGCTTCTGGAGTCCGGTGGATATGAGCCGATCCTGAGCGCAGTAGCATCGTTTTGATGCCACCAATTAGCGGATAGCCTAGTAACCATCGACTCAAGCGATGATAAATTTCCCCTAACAGAGAAGACTTGGGGGCATTAGCTGCTAACTCCAATAGTTCATCATCTAGGAGTCCGTCTCGGTGCAAAATGCCCAACAAATGCAGCATTAGGGGTTGACGAACAAGGGTAGATAATTCTGGAAACTTTGACTGGCTGGCAAATAAGCCTGCTTGTTTTAAGAATGTAAAGAAATTTTGAGCGATCGCCAGCGATTGCACTTTTGCCCACTGCTGAAACCATTGTTTGAGTTCCTCCACATCCAACGGCTGAATGATAATTCGCCTCAATGCTAGCGGTATCTCTGGGGCGATTTCTTGTAATGTTTTTGACTGACTGGTTAACACAATTTTGTGTTTATGCTGAGATTGAAAGTTCAGCAATTGCTGAATAAAAATTGCTTTTGCTCTTATACCCTGAGCAGCAGGGGGCAATTCATCCAAACCATCCAGCACCAAAAGACAAGGGAGATTTTCTGGCTCTAACCAAGTTGAAAGATTAACAGGAAAAGCAGAATTTAGGGTTTCAATTAAAGTTTTGCCATATTTTACATCCCGTAACCTAATTACTATAGGCATCCAAGTAGGGTAAAATTCCTGTGCTATCTGTGCTGCCCAGAGTTGGCAAAAACTCGTTTTTCCATACCCAGGTTCCGACTCAATGAGAGCGATCGTTTCTAAATCAGCTAGCTGTTGCTGTGCCCATGTCTTTAAATCAACTGGTTTAACAGTTTTTTTATCCTGCTCAGAAATATTTTCCTCTATTGGTAAGCCTTTTTGTGGCACATAGATATCTTTGAGGGCAAAAGATTCCATGAGCAAAGGTATACTAAGGTTTTTAATCAAACTTGCCCGATAATGTTCTCGTTGCAAGTCTATTTTCTCACTGACTGTAGAACCAATTTTTGGAGCGATCAAACTGGGAGATAACGAAATCCCCAAACGGAAAAATTTTTGCAGTTGGGCTAAAGGGGCAGCATTTTCAGTAACAACTACCAGCATATTACCAGGAAGTGAGTTAACCAAACGCTGTGTTAAGAGTTTAGCTTCAGGTTCTTCTGCACCATTGGCAACGAACCAAGCTATGGCAGCACTATTTAGTTGTTGCACCAGTAATGAATCTGCAACCAGAGACAGTGCTTGTTCAGCTTGAGTGTCAGTTAATTTACCGGGGCTGAGAGTTTTCAGCAATCCTTGCAGTTGCGGATCTTGGAGGGTGAGTTTACCCACTTCCTCTTTCAGGATGTGTGGTTGAATGGGTATACTTGCTCGGTCTAACCACGGTCTTTGCAGGCTTGCTTCTTGCTCTAGAATTCCTTGCAAAGCCTGGAGATAGCCAATTTGAAACGCTATCCATGTGCCTTCATTACGTTTTAATGGTTTTTTTTGGCTGAGACTACGCAACAGGCTTTCTGTCAACTGGGAAATAACACTGATTTCTTCCCAAACAATCCCTAAAGGCAGTTCTAAGACCTCTACCAAGGTACAGATATCAAAAGCTATGAGGCTTTTGACTTCCATATCCTGAACAATCCGGTAGGCAACACCAGCCAATTGCCCCGCCGAAAACCCTCTGATTTGATTGATTGCGATATAGCGTTCCGTCAGCCAGTGCCGAATACTCAAGTTCATACAGTGAAGGCGCACAAGGCAATTATGATCGATTTATCAGTTTGCGAAAACAGGTAACAATGGGGAAGACAAAGTTTTGTATCAAAGCTGTTTTCTGATTGGTAAAAAAACAGTGCTGGTGTCATTGAGTGGACTATGAGCGATCGCCCTCTAAAATTACTGTTAATTGACCAAGACCCGATTTTTCGTCTGGGATTACGGGTAGCTTTAGAAGCAATTCCTAACCTGGTAGTAACAGGAGTAGTAGAAACTGACACAGCTGCCTTGCAGATTTTAGCAGAAATTGCCCAAGAAGACCCTAAACAGGTAAATTTGCTGATTTTGGAATTCGGCAATGGTCGTTCCATCACTAGCCAGCAGCTAGGCTTACAATTCTGTCGGCAACTCAAAGCTTTATATCCCAACCTGCCAATTTTGCTCCTCAGTTCTGTTCAAGAACAAGGATTAATACTAGCTGCCAAATCTGTTGGTGTAAATGGCTACTGCCCCAAAGGTACACCACTTCCTGAATTAGTCACCGCCATGCAAGAGGTTGCAGATGGTGGTGACTATTGGTTTCGGGACACAGAGATAATCACAACTCCTCACTCCCCACTCCCTTTTTCTAAACTAAGAAATAATTTACGTTTGTCAGGAATTACTTACATTGAAGCTACCCTAGCCGCAGTAACAGCACAATTACAAGTTCCCGGATTACCAATATTAGATCGAGCAATTCTGGCTGGACGGCGGCGAGAACTACTTGCAGCTGGTTGGTTGCTAAATCGGTTGTTGGTTTTATCACAAGAAAAGCAAGAGGAAGATATTCGGGTTCTTGATCAGCCACCTCTGGCTTCTTCATTGAGTAGTGCAATTCCGCAAAGGCAAACTGTGCCACCTTTACTTAGTCCGGGAACATTACAATCTGCCTTGTTTGCGTCTTGCATTAGCAAACTTCAATTTTCTTTACGAAATGTCACAGATGTGCCTTTAGAAATTGATATTTTTCGTGAAGATAAAAAACGGGAATTACTTTATCTGATTTTGCAAAAATTAGCTCAACAGTTAGATGAACTGCGTACTTCTCAAATGGAGATAAATCAATTATATGAGGTAAAAAATACATTGATACGCGATTTATGGCAAGTAGCAATTACAGATTTTTTTGGAAGATTTTCTCGAATTAAAATAGGGGATAAAAATATAGAAATTGTTAATTTATTGATGCAAAATGCAGAAATTGTGCAAATAGATATTCTTAATAAAATTCCGCTAGTTATTGAGTTATATTCTTATCTACTATTTCAAACAGAATTGTATATTGATAATGCCTCCTATCCAGCAGTAAGCAATGAAGCCAAGTCCCAAGCATCAATGATTTTAGAGAATTTGTTGATTCAGGTAGCAAATGGGGTAGTACAACCACTGCTAAACTTTTTAGCAGATGTGGAACCGATTAAGCAAAATTTATATGGGCGACAATTTATTTCTACAAGAGAGATTGAACGATTTAGAAATGATTTGTCGTGGAAATATCGCTTAACAAATTATGTAAAGGAGCCAAAAGCCGTTTTTGAAAGTCGCTACGAGCTATTTGTAATTGCGCCTCGTGGTATTGCCAACACTTCAGTTTATTCTCCTCGAAATGAGGAGTTAGTAAAACTCTCGAATATTCCTTTAGTAGTGACATTGCTCCTAGAATTTAGTGATGCGATCGCACCACGTTTAAAATCGCTATTAGCTTTTTTAGGTAGCGCTATAGTCTTTGTCCTCACCCAAGTAATAGGTCGGGGTTTAGGTTTAATCGGTCGTGGTATTCTTCAAGGTATTGGTAGCGTTTCGTTACTAGAAAAGAACCTGAGACGAAATAGCGATCGGCCCAA
>CAZZZY010000581.1:0-4528 GCA_964658545.1 uncultured Acetobacteraceae bacterium
ATCACGTTTCTATCGTGGATGATTATTCCCCCTGCTGTAGCGTTAACACAGATTAGATTATTTGATGTTTCCTATAAAGATTGTCCACCAGAATTAGCACAAGGGGCTGTTATCAGTAGTGGTAGCGCTGCTGCCAATTGTTTTATTGTCATTGGCAAAGCTGAAAATGGCACTTATAAAACAGTCTATGACGCAGATATTTTTGGACGCATCTATGATGCCAACAATGACTCAGTGATGCAAAATCGCACCCGTCTTGGTTCTATTCCTGAAGTTCCGCCAGGTATTAGCGATTTTGAATTGAGAATTTCTGTGCCTGCGAATCAGCCTACTCCTTTGAAGCTGAAACAGTTTAAAGCTGCTGGATTTAGTGGTCAAGTCCGTAGATAATAATTCAGTATTTATACTTATATTTTTGATTGAGTCGGAATCGCGGTAGCTCTAGAACACCAATTTAGTAATCCTCGAAGAACCTCTCCCTCTACCCCTCTCCGAAGCGGAGAGGGGAGTTTAGCTCCCCCTTCCCTACCAGAGAAGGGGGTTAGGTTTTTGATTGGGGATACCATCACTCACTTCATCATCACTAACCGTAGGATCACAGAAAAAACTCTTGTGTAAAACCCAATACGCTTGGGTTAAGGTTAAAACCTTTTGCCAAAGTCAATTTTTTTAACGTAGACGCAAAGCGGCTGACCGCAGGGTACCACAGAGGCAAGGCAGCGCGGTCTTGGGGGTTTCCCCCATGAGCGACTGCCGCGCAGAGAACGCAGAGAGAACAAAGAAATGCTTAACTGAACTGTATTGGTGTAAAACCATCTTTTTATGTTACTAAAACAGCGATACACGTAAATCACTGAGTTGCGGTATTTTGCTGAAATATCTCAGCCAGACTTAGAGCGTTGAGTTGAGCTTGTGCTTTATTTAGCGACTCATACCATTCTTTTTGAGGGTCGCTATCTGCAACAATGCCAGCACCGACTTGTCCCCAAACAATTGCCCCAGATGTAGAATCGCTCGTATCAGTATATAATAAAGTGCGAATCAGAATATTTAAGTCAAGGTTCCCCCGCCAATCCAGATAACCACAAGAACCGTAAAATAAGTTGCGCTTTACGGGTTCGAGTTCTTCAATAATTTCCATACAACGAACTTTAGGACAGCCAGTAATCGTACCTCCAGGAAATACACCCCGAATCAAGTCTACAGGGGAACAGTCTGGGTGTAGCGTACCAATGATGTTGCTGACAAGATGCATGACATGGCTGTAGCGTTCAATAGTGAGGAGTTCATCGACTTTTACAGACCCCCACTCGCACACTCTCCCGATGTCATTGCGCTCTAGGTCAACTAACATTATGTGTTCGGCTCTTTCTTTGATATTGCTGATTAACTCTTGCGCTAACTGCTCATCAGCCGTGGGGGTAGCACCACGCGATCGCGTTCCAGCAATTGGTCGAGTTTGAATATGCCTTCCTGATAACTTGATTAACCGTTCGGGCGAACAGCTAATAATTGCGCCCCAAGGAGTCTGCCAATAACTGGCAAAGGGAGAAGGATTGATAGAAAGCAAAGCTTGATAGATTGACCAGCTATCAAAAGAAGTATGCGCTTCAAACCTTAAGGACAAGTTAGCCTGAAAGATGTCGCCAGCTTGAATATATTTTTTAGCTTGCTGCACCGCCACCATATAATCTTCCTCAGACATTTGGAAAACAGGATTGACGGGAGTAGTTTTGTGAAATGGCGGTAAATTTTGCGTTCCCCTCTTTTCATCTGCTTGCTCTAGCTGACTTTGCATCAAGTCAAGTTGAGCTAAGTCAGTAGCGGCTAACCAAAGAATTTGCTGTTGATGATCCGCAACTGCAAAGGATTCGGGTTCGTACCAGTAGGCAATCGGGAAAGGAAGCGGATCAACTTTGTGTTGGGGCAGTTGCTCAATCTCCCATGCCAAATCATATCCAAGCCATCCCAACCAACCACCTGTAAAGGGTAGTTCAGCAGGCACTATTGACTCTGCTTTCATCCTCGCGTTTTTATCCTGATGAGAGTTGAGCAGACAGCGTAGGAAGGGAAGAATATCTCCTAAAGGCGGTGTCCATAGCCTCTGTTGACCCTCAATCAAGCGGGGAGAACCTGCACAAATAGAATATCTAGCTAGGTGGGTATTAGGTGTAACTGGGCTTTCTAGAAGGGTTGCAATCCGCGGATGAAAACGACCCTGCAACGTTTCCGTCTGCGGATTGCTGGTTTCACCTCTAGGATTGAGAAATAGTGCCTCGAAGACTTGCGCTCCACTTAGTTTAGCCAGAGGCAGCTTTCGCCAATGCCAAGGCTGTATCGGTTTGATGCTTGATAGCGTATAGGTAGATAACTCGGCTGCGATCGCTTCATTCACTTCTACTTGATGGTAAAAGGTACCCTTGTATTGGGAAAATCTATTTCCAATTTGAGCCATTGTCTCTTTTGTTATTGGATGAATCCAATCAGGCACCAGAAACCCTAGTGGCACAGCTACATAAGCGTATCGTGTTTCGGGAAATTCTGTTTTTTTGTTACAAGCCCCATCCGCTTGTCGGTGGGGCAGTTGACTGAGATATTAATCACAAACATGGAATGCTTAACTCATAACTTATAGTCACGAGTTGCAGCTTGCAAAAATCAAAATCCTTGTGCAAATGGCATATGAGCTAGGGTTCTCAGAAGGTCGCCAGCTAAGTTGAGTGCGAGGAAAGCTAAGATTGGAGAAAAATCCATACCGCCCAATGGGGGAATAATTGAGCGGAATAGATTCAAGTAAGGGTCGGTTATCTGGGCTAAAGCGGCAAATGGCTGGTTATACCAGTCAATTGTCGGGAACCAAGTCAACAAAACTCGGATAATTAGCAAATAGCTATAAAAGGTGACAAAGGTAACTAGTGTCGTAATCAGTAAACTCATGGATGGCTTTGTTTCCTAACTAAGTGTCAAACGCGGTCTTATTTTTTAATTTTAATTTAGTCCATGTTATGGTGTTTGCAGATTTAGCACTTACCAAACAAGACATTTTCACCACGCCTGAACAAACATCAGGAGTCTTTAGTGAGGGTGCGGTCATTGCTGGGCTGGGGTGAACCGCTATTAACATTCCCCAGTTGGTTTCGCACTTCATCAATTGTGGCATTTAGCTGGGCAATTTTATCTTCTAACGATCGCCGGGCCGTTTCTATACCGATGCTCTCACTTTCTGAGGCTTTCATCTGACGGCGCTTGGCCGCTATTTTTTTAGCTTCGATTTGGCTATCTGTCAGTTCTGCCTCTTCTTCTGCTAGCAATTGGGGATCGCGTCGAGAAGCAATCAGTGCCCCGATAACACCGCCAAATATGCCACCGACAAAGGCCCCTGCTAAAAAACCACTGCCAAAACCATCTCGCTGACTCATATATTTACCGCCTTCAACAAACCTTGCAACTTTGATAGTAGTTATGCTATTTTTTTGCCCTAGCTGCATACTAGCTTAAGTCCCAAAGATGCGATCGCCTGCATCTCCTAATCCCGGTACAATATACCCTTTGCTGTTCAGTTTTTCGTCAATAGTAGCGGTGTAAACTATTAAACCTGGATAAGCTGCACTCAGTTTTTGCAAAGCTGGTGGAGCCGCCACTACGCAAACAATCCGGATCAGGGACGGATCAGCACCCCGTTGTGTCAATTCTGCCATTGTAGCCATAATTGACCCTCCAGTTGCCAACATTGGATCGGTAATTAACACTCGTGTTTGGGGGTCAAATTTTTCTGGCAACTTGTTCAGATAACAATGAGGTTGCAGTGTCTCTTCATCTCGCGCCAAGCCAAGATGGTAAATCGATGCCAAAGGTAATAAAGTCTGCGCTCCCTCAAGTAATCCTAGTCCAGCCCGCAGAATCGGTACTACTGCTACTGGTATCTGCGGATCAATCACGGTTGCTGGACAGATATCCAAAGGAGTCTGCACTGCTATTTCTTGGGTCGGCAACCAGTCTCGCGCAGCTTCATAAGTCAGCCATCTTCCCAACTCAGTCATGGCGCTGCGAAATAATACTGAAGGCGTGCCTGTATCACGGGCGACTGCCAGCCAGTGTTTGATCAGGGGATGGGGTGGAACATAAACGCGCAATTGTAGCGTCATAGCCAGAAATAGGCGACTTTTTATTGTACAAGAACTGAAACACCATAATACTCTTTCCTGCATCCGGCTGACAGCTAAAATTAATCCTCTCGATTTTATTGATAAAATTTTTCATTAGTAGTTGACATATATTCTCAATCAAGGCTATATTATTATCCAGTGTTCTCCTCTCTTTTAAGGATCGGCAGACGGGATTGGCCAGCAGCAGCAGGCTCGTCCCTCTTTTTTTTTGATTAGTCATTTGGTAAATTATTGATTGACCTAGTCCTGTGTCAAGCTAGTAATGAAAAGTTTGTAGTAAGCACTTTAGTACTTAGAATATAAAGACTAAGAGACCATTTATAAAGTAAATCAAAAAGTAGGGTGTGTTACGGCTTTAGCCT
>CAZZZY010000582.1:0-4505 GCA_964658545.1 uncultured Acetobacteraceae bacterium
CTCAATATTTTTGTTATTTTACATTCCCATAAGTTTTAATTTTTTGTATGATTTCGCTCTCCCCCATTCTCCAAGCTAGACTTTCTCAACCCCTGAAAATTGGCACGTTTGAGGTAAAAAGTCGGGTTCTCCAGTCACCTCTATCTGGAGTAACGGATATGGTATTTCGCCGTCTGGTGCGGCGCTATGCGCCAGATTCGATGATGTATACCGAAATGGTGAATGCTACGGGATTGCATTATGTCAAGCAGTTACCCAAAATCATGGAAGTAGATCCCAATGAACGCCCAATTAGCGTTCAGCTATTTGATTGCCGTCCCGATTTTTTGGCAGAAGCAGCAATCAAGGCAGTTGCCGAAGGTGCTGATACTGTTGATATTAATATGGGTTGTCCGGTAAATAAAATCACTAAAAATGGTGGCGGTTCTTCGTTGTTGCGCCAACCAGAAGTAGCAGAAGCAATTGTCCGAGAGGTGGTAAAAGCTGTTGATGTCCCTGTAACAGTTAAAACCCGTATTGGCTGGAATGACAACGAAATTACTATTCTTGACTTTGCCAAGCGGATGGAAGATGCTGGGGCAAAAATGATCACAGTCCACGGACGCACCCGCGCCCAAGGATACAATGGTAATGCCCGTTGGGAATGGATTACTCGTGTGAAAGAAGTGCTTTCTATCCCAGTAATTGGGAATGGAGATATTTTCTCAGTTGAAGCGGCGGTGAAATGTTTAGAACAAACTGGTGCTGATGGTGTGATGTGTTCCCGTGGGACTTTGGGTTATCCATTTTTGGTGGGAGAAATTGATCACTTCCTGAAAACTGGGGAGATATTACCGACACCTACCCCGATTCAGCGTTTGGAATGTGCGAGAGATCATTTACAAGCCTTATGGGAATATAAAGGCGATCGCGGTGTGCGTCAAGCCCGTAAGCACATGACTTGGTATGCTAAGGGTTTCGTAGGTGCTGCCGAACTCCGAGGACAGCTAAGTTTGGTTGAAAAGGTAGATCAAGGTTTGTCAATGATTGACCAAGCAATTGAAAAATTGGCTAATGGTTATGAGTTAGAAGAAGAAGCACACGGTAGTTTGGTGATGCTTTAAAAAGCATCTATTAATACTGCTTAGTTCTTAACCGAAAAGTATTGGTCTAAATGCCCCGCTATCCATGTACAGCACTTTTCTATATTTGCTCCGTATGCCAGCCACCGACGCATCGAACAGCGGCATACGCTGATTATGATTCTTCTCTTCTGCTTCAAGCCTTAGTGTAATTCTCGATTACTTTGGCTAAGTCTGGCACTGCTTCTTCTACGTGCTTTTTGGCTGAACCGCGAAGTTTTTCATAGGTTCCTCGCACGATTTGGCGCTTGGCGTTCTTGACTCTAGCATCGGTGACACCGAGTAGCGCGTCTGCCGTATGAGAGCGATTTGCACTCAGGTATTCAATTGGATCTCCTTTCTCTACACCTTCACTCCAGATGGGATCAAGTGCCGTGAAGCACTGTGGTAGTATCTGCTCAACAACGTAGGGTATATACCCTGGCTTGACTCCCTTCAGGGCGGCGAAGGCAGTTTTCAAAGCGATGCCGCTCATACCTGACTTGGATGCAAGCTGTCCTTCTATCATGTTGCAACAGTCATCTATGATCATAGCTTTTTTGGTCGGGTTCAAAAGTCCTTCGCTAAGTCCCATTTTATTTTTCCTTATCTAAGTACTTAATTTCTATTCGACTAATTGTTTTCGCAAGCAGGAAATTACAGAAAATGGTATCAGAGTTAGAGGATGTTATGGACATCACCGAACAAGGCAAAATTAAGGCTTTGCCCATAAGGCAATATGCTTGAGTTAAAGCTTGCTCCTCCCTAAGCCTCCTGAAAAAGGAGGAAATTGCAAGCCTTGTGTCTACACGGTAGAGTTGGGAGAAGGAAAACTAGAGGGTTTTTAAAGAGGGTGAATGACAAAAGTCAGGTTATCCCATCCTTTTGAGACCTGAGTTGTGTCTGTGGCTGACTTGAGCCAACAGGCAAAGCTTCATGTCCAGATTCCGAAGTTCCGTTAGGATAATCTGGAGGGTTTGAGCCTCCCCGCTTCCGAGAGAATATAGCCTGAGCTATGCTCTTAACCAAAATATACAGAATTGGCACTAAGAACAAACTCAAGAACGTTGAAAGCATCAGCCCTCCAAAGAGCGCTGTTCCTAAAGACCAACGGCTACTGGCTCCAGCCCCTTGAGAGATCACCAAGGGTAAAAATCCTAACAGCGCTGCAAAGGAAGTCATTAAGATCGGTCGCAGACGTTCTTGACCCGCTTTCACTGCCGCCCGCGTGTAGCTCATGCCGTGCTCATGCTGTTGATTGGCAAATTCCACGACTAAAATCGCGTTCTTTGCGGCTAGACCAATCAAAGTCACCAGACCTACCTGGCAATAGATATCATCCACCACCTTGGGGAAGAGACTACCTGCCATGAAAATATTGGAACGTAGCCAAATCGCCGTCATCGCTCCCAAGACTGCCAGAGGAACTGTCAGCAAAATAATGATCGGGTCAACGTAGCTTTCATACTGAGCCGCCAGCACCAGAAAGACAATAACGAAGGCGAAGGCAAAAATCAAGCCCGTAGATCCCCCAGATGTCTTTTCTTGGAGATAAGTCCCTGTCCACTCATAACCAAACCCTTGAGGTAATATCTCTGCTGCTAGTTTCTCCATCGCTTGAATCGCTTGTCCAGAACTTGCGCCGGGAGCAGGAGCGCCCTGAACTTTGATTGATCTGTACAAGTTATAATGGGAAATGGTTTTTGGCCCCACAAAGGGAGTAATTTTCACCAGATTGCTCAACGGAATCATCGCCCCACTTGCAGAGCGAACATACAACTTGCCAATATCATCTGGATTAGAACGGAAAACCCCATCTGCTTGGACATATACTCGATACTGTCGCTGTCCTTGCACAAAGTCATTCACATATTGCGACCCTAAGTAAGTTTGCAATGTCCCAAAGATGTTGTTGAGTTCAACGTTGAGAGCTTTGGCTTGGTTGCGGTCTACTTGGATGTCAAACTGAGGAGTGTCTGCGGTGAACTGAGTGAAGACTCGTTGTAAAACGGGGTTTTTATTTGCTGCCCCAATGAATTTTTGAGCAGTATCAAGCAGGGTTTGAATCGGCGCACTTCCAGTTTTATCTTGAATGATAAACTCAAAACCACCCGTACTACTTAACCCTCTAACCGGCGGAGCATTCACCGCGATCGCTCTAGCATCTGTAATTGTAGAGAGCTTTTTGTTCATCCTCTGAAGTATTCCATAGACAGACTGAGATTCTTCAGTTCTCTCTTTCCAGGGTTTCAGGTTAGCAAAGGCAATGCCTAAATTAGAAGCATTACCATCGAAACCAAAGCCACTAATCATAAAACTAGCTTGAACTTCGGGAAGCGATGTTACTTCTTTAACAACTCGATCCATAACAGATTCGGTGTATTTCAAAGAAACCCCGTCAGGCCCCTGGACAATTACAAAGAAATAACCCTGATCTTCCTCTGGGATAAATCCAGTTGGCACTGCTTTGTACATCAAAACCGTTGCGACTAAACCAGTGATGAAAACCCCAAATACAATGGGCTTTATATGGGTGAGGTAGCTAACAAACCCGACATATCGGCGCGTAAACCAGCTAAATCCCCGATTAAACAGCGCAAAAAACCACCCCAAAGGGCCCCACGCAGTCTGAGCCGGGCGCATGAGGATGGCGGCCATACTCGGAGAGAAAGTTAAAGCATTGAAGGTCGAAATGGCAATAGAGCAAGCAACGGTTAAACCAAATTGTTTGTAGACAATCCCAGTAGTACCCGGAATGAATGTAACTGGAATGAATACCGCCATGAGAACAAGTGAAGTCGCAATGACTGCCCCTGTCAACTCTTTCATAGCTTCCATCGCCGCCTGCAAGGGAGGCCTACCCTGCTCCAGTTTGACTGCAACTGCCTCCACCACAATAATGGCATCATCGACAACGAGACCGATCGCGAGGACGAAACCAAATAAGGTCAGTGTATTAATCTGAAATCCTAAAACTAACAGAGCCGCACACGTCCCAATCAGGGAAACGGGGATCGCAACAGTGGGAATGATTGTGGTCCGCCAGTCTTGCAAAAAGACAAAAATTACCAAGACCACCAAGATAATCGCTTCAACCAGAGTCTGTAGAACTTCTTCTAAAGAAATTTCTACAAATGGAGTGGTATCAAATGCCACGTGTCCTTTTAGTCCAGGTGGAAAACTCTTCTCTAGTGTTCTGATCTTGTCTTCAACAGCATGGGCAACGTCCAGAGCATTACTACCGGGAAGTTGATATATCCCCAAACCCACGGCTGCCTTGGGAGCACTTCCTGGGATTGTGAATTTGGCATCAGCAAGATAGCTCTCTGCTCCTAGTTCAACTCGACCAACATCTCTGACTTTAACGAGGGTGCTATTAATGGTGCTGGTGCTATTAGTAGTGCT
>CAZZZY010000583.1:0-4501 GCA_964658545.1 uncultured Acetobacteraceae bacterium
CCCTCATCTCCCCTTGCCCCCCTACTGCCTACTCCCTTCAGTTATAGTTCTAGTTCTAGTTGTTCTTCCTTTTGACTGCTGGAAAGTATTTGCGGGAGTTGTTCTATTTGGAAATACTGATGAAATTTTGGGGTTACTTGGAGTGAGTAGGAGCGAGAATCGCTGTCTCGGCGCTTTCGGATGAAACCAAGTTCTACGAGTTCTGGAACGTGCTGATATACTCCTGAACCGCGCAGGTTAATTAAGTCGCTCTGGAGTATGGGACTATTGAGGGCGATCGCTGCCAAAGTCCGCAATGCTCCTACTCCCAATTCCACTGGTATCATCGTTTGCACTAAATCATGAAAGTCAGATCGTAGTTGCAAACTGTAACCATCTGGGGTTTCTATTACTTCTAGGGCGCTATCTCGGTGGGCATAATTGTCCATTAGTTCAATTATGCCTTCTTTGACAGTGGCGCGATCGCACGCGGCATACTCGGCGATTTCGCCGAGCGACAAGGGTTTACCCTTTAAATAGAGAATTGCTTCTATCTTAGTCGCTGTGGCTGTAATCATTTAGTCATTGGGCATTGGGCATGGGGCATTGGGCATTAGTACATGACAACTAACAATCAACAAGTGTCTGGCATTATATCGTAAATTGTCAAAGTATTTTTTGACACTCTCAAATTGGGCATGGGGCATTGGTTATTCTTCTTGCTCCCACTACCTCTTCATTTTCATCAAAAGCCTCTAGTTGTGAGAATAAATTCTGCGATCGCTAAATCTTGTGGAGTAGTCACTTTCAAATTTGTCTCTTCTCCCTCGACAATTCGGACTTCGATACCGCACTTTTCAAATAAAGCGGCATCGTCAGTGACTTCCCAACCTTGACGAACACCTTCAGCATGGCACTGTTTCAACAACTTGACATCAAATCCTTGGGGAGTTTGTGCCGCCCACAATTTTTGTCTATCTGGTGTTTCTTGAATTATGCCTTGTTCATCGACAACTTTAATGGTGTCTTTAACGGGTACACCAGCAATTAAACCGGGACAGTGGTGAATAGCATTGGCACAAGAATTGAATAAATCTGGTGTGACAAGGCATCTAGCACCATCATGAATTAAAACGTATTCTGCGGCTGCTGGTAGCTCCTGCAAGCCATTGTAAACAGATTCTTGACGGGTGGTGCCACCTTGAATTAATTCAACTGGTTTGGTGAGCTTTAAATCGGCGATAATTGTGTTAAAGTCTGGCCAATCGGTAGGCTGAGAAATAATCCCGATCCAACTGATTGTATTAGCGGCTTCTGCGGCTAATAGAGTCCAAGCAATAATTGGTTGCGATCGCACAAGGAGCAGGAGTTTATTGCGGTTACTACCCATTCTTTTTCCGATTCCCGCAGCTGGAATTAGTAAATACACAGAATTCCTCAATCTTTAAGCTATATATTTTCCCCTAAAATAGGGAGCGAGTAAGCGTCAATAAATATTATGCGAGTAGTAGCCCTTGTACCTGGCGGAATTGGCGACCAAATTCTCTTCTTTCCGACTCTAGATGACCTGAAGCGCCATTACCCTAACGCTCAGATAGATGTCGTTGTTGAACCCCGGTCAAAGGCTGCATACCGAGTGAGCAAGTCAGTTCACGAGGTGCTGAACTTTGATTTTCACGACCGCAATAGTCTGGCAGATTGGGGTAACTTGGTGGGGACAATTCGCGATCGCGAATATGATGTTGTCATTGCTGTTAAGCAAATTTGGTTGCTTGGTCTTTTACTCTGGTTGACGGGAATTCCCATACGTATTGGCTACAAAGGCAAAGGTTCGGTTTTTCTGACCCATGCTGTGCCATTCAAACCATCTCAGTATGAGGCGGCAGCATATCATGATTTGCTGCAACCTTTGGAAATAAATAGTCCTGTCCCAGAGTTAGCTGTAAATGTGCCAAAACCAGATATTGAGTGGGCACAAAAAGAACAAAAACGCTTAGGGGTGCATGAAACAGGCTATATCCTAATTCATGGCGGTTCTGGCCAGTTATCCCAGGCTAAAGAACTGGATAAAACCTACCCTGTCGAAAGTTGGCATCAAATTATTCAAGGTTTCCAAGACAAGCAACCGGATCTGCCTGTGGTGGTGATTAAGGGGACTGACGATGAGCAGTTTGTGCGATCGCTTCTAGGGTCTTCTCCTAATATCAAAGTGACTGCGCCAGATGATATTGGCAAGTTAACTGCTATAATAGCTGGTGCAAATTTGATGTTATCTACTGATAGTCCGGCACTACAACTAAGTGTTGCTGTCCAAACCTATACCATTGCCCTATTTGGGCCCACTGATCCAGCTAAGTTGTTGCCGAAAAACGATAAATTCCTGGCCATTGCATCCCCCACGGGAAAAACGGCGGATATTTCACCAAACGCAGTTTTAGAGAAAATCTGGGGTGGCTAAAACACCAGCTTGTCCCAATTTCTGCAATCAGTCTATTGGATATCCAATGTAATTATGCGTTTGTTGAATGACCGCAAAACCTGGCCGTGACAGCTAGATTTTGCGGTTATTTCAGTATTCAAAAGTCATAATCAATACGCTCTCTACGAGACGCTGTATTATCCACCCAGTCGCACAGAACTTATGCTGAATTCTGGCTCCTGACTCCTGAATTCTTGTTAAAATATCTCAAAAAAAGTATCATCTAATTCATAACCCAGCATTTGGGCCATGGACTTCAGCCGCGAGAGGCTGGGAATATCATGCTGTTTGAGCCAATCACCTAAAATAAAGATTTTGTGCATCAAAAATATTTCTAAGGCTTCAGGATTATACTGAATGCCATCTTGAGAACTGAACTGGTGTGGTACCAGCATGGCGGCATAACGAGCAAACTCTCCAGCTTTCCAATCTAGTAAAAATGCCAGCCAGGGGTATTTGGCATCCAGGCGTACAAACCACAGCCGCACCTCTGGAATTTCTGAAAGTTCCCGTGGATCGCCAGGTTCGAGATCATAATTGATATCAAAGCGTAGCTGCTGTTCATGGGATGCGGCCCCATCTTGCAGCAGTTGTTCAATCACCGTTGACGCAGGCGACAGATCCAGATTGTTAATGAAGTCATTATTGAGTGCGATCGCAATTGTCTTTGACTCAGCAGCCACTTTCTTTTTGCTCAACTGTAGGATCGAGAATCTACAGTAGCAGCTTTCAGGGATTGACGCTACATTAACAATTGGTAATTACAGTTGAGAGAGTATTTATAAAGTAAAAATAAAATTCTTGTAGGGTGTGTTAGGCGCATACTTCGATATGATTTGTCACGAGAAATACAATCTGAGCGCCTAACGCACCGTGTTATCTAACGGTGCGTTAGGCTAAAGCCATAACACACCCTACTTTTTGATTTACTTTATAAATGGTTTCTGACCTTGAGAAATAAATTAGTATTTACTAATACTTTTTTGTTGATAATTGGTCAACTTATATAAGGTTTATACACAAGTCTGACCTTCTCAAATTTATTTGATACTTTTGCTTAGTTTTCGCTCGTTATAAGTATGTATCTAGTTACTACCTTTCATGTGAGCCGCTAGCGATACCTGCGTTAGTCACTGAGCTTTGCCGTACCCCTCCAGGGAAGCAAGCTACGCGCAGTGTCTCGTAGAGAAGTGTGGGCTACACCTACGCTACTCACGGACACCGAATTTTACTACAGTTTAAATATTACTTTCCTGATTGCGATAAATACCCACATTTAACTAAGCAATTATTACACGATTTATATACCATGCCATTAGAATTAGCCTACTTGGGAAAGGCAACGCCTGCCCCAAGGTGGACATTTACAGTAATTTTAAGTTAAAGTTGTAATGAGTTTGTTTTAGATTAAGGTCTGACAAAGTAGCCATCAACAAGCAAAAAAATAAATCATTATCCCCACCTGTAACTTCCGCAGCATCAAAAAGCCAAAACATAAGTACAGGTAGAACATTAGTGTGCAATATTATTGCATATATTAAATAACCAAAAAAAATTGAATTGGGAAAATTCCCCCAACAGTTAACAAGCTGTAATATGCAAAAACAAACAATTTCTACAAGACCAATTCGTTCTCTTGAAGATGCGCTAGATAGGTGTCAAATCCTGGGTATGCGCGTCAGTCGTCAGCGCCGCTTTATTCTGGAATTACTTTGGCAAGCAAATGAACATCTTTCTGCGAGAGAGATTTACGATCGCTTGAACCAACAAGGTAAAGAGATCGGCCATACCTCTGTTTATCAAAATTTAGAAGCCTTATCTAGTCAGGGCATCATTGAATGTATTGAACGCTGTGATGGGCGTTTGTACGGCAATATCAGTGACTCTCATAGTCATATAAACTGTGTGGATACAAATCAAATTCTTGATGTCCATGTGGAACTTCCAGAGGATTTAATCCGCAAAATTGAAGAACAAACAGGAGTGCGGATAACTGACTACAGTATTAACTTTGTTGGCTACCGTAACCCGCAAGAAGGAGAT
>CAZZZY010000584.1:0-4497 GCA_964658545.1 uncultured Acetobacteraceae bacterium
GATTGATTTTTCTCCATAAAATCCAACATAATTCGCTGATGCATATTCCCCAAAGGTCGCACTTCACCAGCGTTTTGCGAATAACAGTTACCTTGCTGAATATCTTCTGGTGTCAATAATCCCATATCCCAGCCTTCATTTAAAACCAGTTGATTTAATTCCACCAACAGAGGTGCATGAAAGACATGACGGACAACTCTTTCGTCAGGATAACAACCAAATTCCATAAAGGGTGGTAGATTGTAGCCGATTTCTTCTAAGATTTCTCGCTTCACTGCTACATCTGGCGTTTCACCAGGTTCGATATGACCGCCAAATAGCCCCCAGTAACCAGGGTAGAGAATACCGGGGATATTGTCCCGCAGTTGCATGAGAAATTTGTTTTCTTGATAAAGAATTGCGATCGCTACATACACTGGTTGATTGTTCATATCTTAATTTTTAATTGCTGATTACTCTTCTTCTAGATAAACTTCCCCCAATTCTTTACCACCTAAAGGGATACTTCGGTAGTGAACCTTACCCTTAATCACTACTTGCGCTCCCTCACCCAGATTTTTTTGATTGGTGACAACCCAAATTTTACCCGTCGAGTCATTAATTTGATAAGCCCACTGCTTCATCAGAGGAGCTTGCTTTTGCACCTGACCTTGAATATAAACTGTAGCCTGATTGTCTTGTTCTGGTTTAATTTCTCGAATTGGGGTGACATTGGTACCAATTTTTAAATTAGTCCCATTCAAGCCAGACGAAGTTAAACTACTACAACTACAAAGTCCCACCACCAATAAAAAAATCAACACCAGGTGGTAGGGAACGATCCTGTGCCCATACAAGAACGAAAGGGGCAAATTTCTCATTTTTTGCATGAAAGCCACCGATTGAGCAAATTTTTGGTTCACTGCTTGCTTTGTCACCAGTTTTATAGGAAAAATGCTGAAAACCCTTGAGGAACAGGCGGACAGCGCCGTATTCCGTACTTCCGGCAAGAGATGTTCGCGCTTGCGTCTCCCTTTGGGAGAAGGCAAGTCTTGGCGTTTACGCCTGAGTAAAAATATGGGACAATACTATTATCAGTACAAGATTTTAAAACCTACTCCCGGACTGGGAGAAAGTCAACCCCAACTCTTGGAGACGCTACGCGTAGCAAGATCCCCGGAGGGGTACGGGGAATTCAAAATTCAAAATGACGCTCTCTACGAGACGCTGCGCTAACAAAATTCAAAATTACAATCCCCATAAATAAATTTAGGGGCTTGAAAGAAGGACGTAGTATTTCTTACGCTGCGCTATCGAAATACATTTTAAAGCTTTCTCCATAAATAAATTCAGGGGCTTGTATCCTTTGCGTTTTCGGTCAAGAAGCAGGTAATGTAAACCAGAAAGTCAACCCGCGCTTGCGATTACTAATAACACCGATTTCGCCGCCATGTGCCTGAATAACTTTCCGGCAAAGATACATTTTTAAGCCAATACTTGTAGAACAACAATCTTGGGGATCACGGACATGCAGATCGAAAAGGCGATCGCATTCTGGTTTACTCATTACCACACCGTCATCTTGAATCTGAGTGCGAATCATTCCGCCCTCAATGGTGGCACTCAGAATAAAATTCAATCCTGGTGGATTATTTTGCAAGCTATGTATGACCAAATTTGTCAAAACTTTCTCCAACCGAGTTGCATCTGCCATCACTAACGGTAAATCGGCAGGAACCAAGTTCTTGAGAGTTGCTTGATTTTGTGTCAGTATGGGTTCTAACTGGGCGAAAATTCTTCCCAGTAGGGTGCTAAAGTCTACAGGTTCGGGTTTGATGTCCATACCCTGTTTTTCACCGGAATTAATTTCTAGCAATGAGTTAATCATCGTCAGTTGGCGGTCATTGCCTTGAATCATCCGCTCGATTATTGAACGAGATACTGGAATTGAGGATTGGGGATTGGGCATGGCGCATGGCGCACTGGGAGGAGACAGGGGAGAGACTTCTGCAATAATTCTTCCATGTCCTCCTTGTCCCACTCCCTGATTTAACAAATTCTTGAGCACCATCAAGTTACCCATCACTGAAGTTCGTAAATCGTGAGCAACTGTATGCAAAACAACATCTTTGACGCGATGCAATGTTTCAACTTCTTGCATTTTCTGCTGTAACTGTGCTGTTCGTTCTTGTACTTGGTGTTCTAAATTAGTGTTAAGTTCTGCTAGTTTTTGGTATATTTTGCTTTGCTGAATCGCGATCGCTACTTGTTCTGACATCTGCTGTAACAAATCAATTTCTATTGGCTGCCAATGACGCGATCCTGAGCATTGATTGGCAATTAACGCACCAAATAATTCTTCACCGAGCATAATCGGTACAGCCAAGCTAGCCTTTGTTTGGAATTTTTGACAGTGTGCTTGCACTTTGGGAGATACTGACATTTGTGTTATGTCTTCAAAGACACGCACAAGATTATCTTTTAATAAGTTTCTTACTTCTTGTAGATAAGCTTCATCATTCGTAGACCAACCTGAGACTGATGGATACTTAGGATCTACTGATTCGGCAAGAGTTCTGACTCCTAACTTGGCATTATTTAGACCAATGAAAACTCGGTCTGCTTGCAGAAATTGCCTAACTTCCGTCACGGTGGTTTGAAGAATGTCTTCTAAGTTAAGCGAAGACCGAATTCGCACTAAGGTTTTTGCTAACAAGCGATCGCGTTGGGCACAAAGGTGTAATTGCGCTTCTACTTGCTTGCTTTCTGTAATGTCGTGATGAACTGCTAGGATGGAGGGAATACCATCCAAATCAATAACTTCGGCTGAAAGCAGCGTGGTAATTATCTCGCCAGACTTTTGCCTAAATTCAAGCTCCAGGTTGCGAACAACTCCTGTGGCTTGCAAATCCTCTAATAAGTTTAGGCGATCGCCATCGTGCAGCCAAAGATTTAACTCAAAAGCAGTTTTACCAATCACTTCATCTCGCTTATAACCAGAAAGTTCCACAAAACTGTCGTTAACTTCGATAAAGCGTCCTTCTTGCAGCGTGCTGATGGTAATTGAATCGGGGCTGCAACTAAAAGCCTTAGCAAATTTTTGGGCAAGATTTTGTAAGGCGACTTCTGCTTGTTTGCGTTCTGTGATATCTCGGACAATTGCTAGGATCTCATCTTGACCACTCACTACCAACCGCGCCTCATAATCTCTGACTCCCAAAGGCGTTGGTAGCTGATATTCGCAAGTTTGCAAAGTTCCAGAATCTAAAGTTTTAGCGATCGCTACTTGGCTAATCGCCGCAACATCACTAGGCAATAACTCCTGCAAATTTTTTCCAACTATTTCTTCTCTCGAAAAAGTGACATTTGCTCCCTCACTTTTCAAATCGAGATACTCGCCATCGCGGCTGATGCGAAACATCAAATCGGGGATAGCATCTAAAATTGCTTTATACCGTGCCTCACTCTCTTGCAATTTTTCTTGGGCTTGTTTGCGGTCTGTAATATCCATAACCGAGCCATTCCAAAGCAAATCACCTTCTTCTTGTAATTCTGGTTGGGAAGTACCTTGAATCCACTTAACTTTGCCACTAGGTGTAATGATGCGACCTTCCCAATGCCAAGGTGTAAGAGTGGTACTACAAACAGCTATAGATTCTGCAAAGGCTTTCATATCCTGTGGATGAATCAGTTTGTATAACACCCGAAAGTCTTTCTGTACATCTTCTGGTTCTAATTCATACAAATATTCACAACCAGAGCTAACATAAAGGACAAACACAGAACCATTCTGCTGTTGCAGAACTTGGAAAATCATTCCTGGTAAATTGACAGCAAGTTTTGAGAGCAGGTTAATAGCCTCTTGCTGGCAATTTGGTGTATACAGAGATTTTACAACGGTTTCATCCACTCTTTGACCCTTTGATACACAAGCTATTGATGTACAATTAAAAGCCACAATAACCAATCTAACAGTTTTAATTCTGTGGGCATAATCGCTAACACAATCAAAACTGCGCCTTCTTTCAGAGTAGTTCCTGAAGAGGCGGTCGCATTCACCCAATCGGGTGAACCATTTGCTAGAGAGAGAATAAAGTGATGAAACAGTTAGTTACAAATAGTGGTCAACGACACTTTTTGGAGACGCTGCTAGTCTTAAATTAGCTTTTATAATTTTACACTGACACTATTTTGAAGATAAGAATGATGAAACTATATCATGATGATTGAATTTCATGAATATCCCGGACTAGGATTCCAAAAAACGCCGGAAAACCATCTTATCCTTAAGAGCATAAAACCAATTCGCTTTTTCGCCCATTCGCAATGACGCTCGCGGACTCGCTTTGCGCGTCGCTAACGCAATTAAATCAAGTCAGACACCTCGGGGTGGGGTTTCTACCTGCCTTGGGATACAAGGACTGTTTCTCTACGAGACGCTACCGCGAACGCGCCACTTGCAGGCGTTAGCGCGTAGCGGGACGAAGTACGGTTTTAAACCTTTACTTTTTTGATAAA
>CAZZZY010000585.1:0-4496 GCA_964658545.1 uncultured Acetobacteraceae bacterium
CTGATTTTGTAGGATGTCTAGCGATTTTAAATGGGTGGCTTATTTCCGCCGTGACATAGTAGGCATAATTAAACATAAAATAAAATCCTTGTAGTGAGCGATTCATCGCTCACTACAAGGATTTTCAGGACTAAAGTCCTTACTATAAACTTTAATTTATTTACGCCTAGCTACTTAACCAAACACTTTGACTACATCATGAGTTAGGAGTTTGCCTTATCCTCTACTCTGACTGAATCGGATTGTCTCTAGGGTTAACCAACCTCAGTAACTTTTGCTTAATTTGAGCGTCGAATACTTCCCATTTCATTTTCGCATAGGCGGAATTTTCGTTGCTGCCAGATAAGAAGCCCATTGGAATTTCAAAGCCACCTGCGCTTGTCCTTCCACCACCGAAAAAGCGCCCGGCACTATCTTGTCCAAAGGCTTCTTTGATGAATTCATCGGGGTCAAGGGTAAGTTTGCTAGTTCTCAGGGAGCCGATGACTATTTCTAGTTCATCGTCTTCATCGTGAACAATGCCGTAAACCACTGCGGTGTGAACGTTTTCTTCGGTGACGAGAAAATCAGCCGCTTGAGGGATGGCATCGCGGTCTTCGTAGCGTAGGTAACCAACACCAGCAATGGAAAAGTTATTTTGGACGATGCGATTTTTGAGCGATCGCTCGATCACATCCATCACCCGCTTGGAACGGTTCGCCTGTAAAATAGCATTCAGCAATTGGGCATCATAAAATCGGCTTAAATACGCAGCTGCCATAAAGTCTTCTTCTTGTGCTTGCATTAACCGATTTGTATCCGATCGCAAGCCGTGCATCAAGGCAGTGGCACATTTAACGTGTTGATTTATGCTGCTATCTAATGCCAGTAATCCCGTTTGCAGGTATTGTGTAAAAATTGTTGCAGTTGCCCTTACGTAAGGGCGGATATCCTCAAATTCTGATTGCAGATCACCTTGGATACTGTGATGGTCGATGAGGACTACTAGGGGAATTCTAGCCTGCTGCACTGCTGACAGTAGCTGTGAAGTGGTTCCCTGGTTATCAATTAATACAAAACCTTGATAAGATGACAAATCTTTGGTTTTCAAGGTTTGCGGAGTCCAGCGTTGGATAGGTAAGTTAGTCAGCCTCACCAAGGCAATATTTTCTTGATGGCTCAATGCACCAGCATAAATGATTTCGCATTTGATATCATATTGCTGGGCAATTAACTGATAAGCCCAGGCACAGGAAAGGGCATCAGGGTCAGGAAAATCTTGCAGAATTACCAATTGGCGATCGTGTCGGTGTGCCAGAAGGGTTTTTTGCAGTTCTTCTGACTTTTGTTGTGTCAGAGAATTACCACGATGACTGAGATAGATAGCTCCGTCACCCACCGATGGCGGTAATGACGGACTCTTAAATGAAACAACTTCCACTGGCGCTTTCTCGATTTCAGGTTCCTCTGGATCTGGATCTGTGGTCAATGACAAACTCTCAAACTGAGTAACGGGAGAATTGAAGTACATAGGGAACTTTTTTAAAGTGTGAGGCTCCTTTAATTCAGGAATAACACTGCCAGCAATTCACTGAGTTTAGCCACATTAATTATGATCTTCGCAAAAATATCAAGACATTGCACTATACATCTAAGTATATTTTTTGTCAGTAACAACCCTCAAAACCAACTAAATTTCACGCTTAGGGGGTATGAGTGCTGGAAACCACAAAGTTTAGTAGATCGGGCTGGATCTGGCAGCATAAGTATGTTTTGGGAGTTTTTTTTGTCTTGCGGAAATTGAATCAGCAGGATTTTTATCTGACTTAGGGCATACTTTCTATCTTATACTTTGGACTTAGTCTTTGATATTTTAAATATTCTTATGTTCAATACTCTCATTATTGTGACTCTTGAGCAATTAACAATTATTTTTGATGAATAACGCGTGTTTTGTATCGCCTATGAAAATTTCGATAATTCAGCCAGAATGGTGAGCAAAGGGGAAATCTCATCCACAAATATAGAGGCTTTAGTGTTGAACCATTGCGCCTGTCTACGAGATGCGATCGCATTCGTTGCAAACCATATAGCCACCGATTTATCAATCATACTTAAGACATACGCATAAAAGACCCCTCACCCCCTAAAAAACGGTAGGATTAAAGTCTCAGGTTCTCAATGCGTAAGTCCTGAATTTATAACTACAGTTATTGCTTCTGTACCAAAGTAAGAGGCTATTTCTTCTTGCTCCTTTGCTTTTTTGCTCAAAGACCTATAACATACTTTTGCCACTCTGTATGCAGTCCACTCTTAAGATGTTTGCTGACCTCGAAATAGAGGCTGCTATAAGGTTGGCGGGGCGGATGGCGCAAGGGCATATGAGCTTCGTGGGGAGTGCGACTGCCTTTTTTGACATTGCAACGGACACAAGCGGTAACAATGTTCTCCCAGGTATCGCCCCCACCGCGCGATCGCGGAATTACATGGTCTAGAGTCAACTCATCTCCTGTGTAACCACAGTATTGACAGGCATGACCATCACGGTGCAAGATATTTCGGCGAGTCAGAGGAATTTCTTTATAAGGAACACGCACGTAATGACGTAACCGGATCACGGTTGGCAACGGAAAATCCGAGTACAGGAATTTGCCGTTGTGTTCTACGCGTTCCGCTTTGCCCTTGATTAACAGAACCACAGCACGACGCCAACTCGTTATATTGAGAGGTTCGTAAGATGCGTTTAAGACTAAAACCTTCCCCATTTATCTGTGCTCAGGGTATTAGCTTTACATAAATGTTAACACAAATATACCCTGCTAGGGAGATGAGAATAAATTATACTTTCGAGAGAATTCGGAAATTAAGTTATGAGTTAGTTATCAATATCTTGTATCAATTCCAGTATGAAGGTTAAACTTCCTATTTAATCTGATCTCGCTTTTAGGAGCGTGTATAGATAGATAGCGCTGTGTGCGACTTTCTTTCAAACTTAACCCCCAGCCCCTTCCCTGTTACGGAAGGGCAGGGTGGTTTCATACGAAAAAAGAAAAATATCAAAGCCTCTATTTCTCGTTTTGAACCATAGATTTTGACCTCACTTCCATTCCTCTCCCCCCGTGGGGGAGAGGCTTTGATACCTGGTTTTAATTTTTCTCTGGCTGTATGAAACCACCCTGCTTCCCTGTTACGGAAGGGGAGCAAGAATCAAGGCCTCTCGACCTTTTGGAGAGAGGAATGGAAGCAGGGGTTCCAAGAATAAGTTGCACATCGCGTTAGATAACTTGGAAGTTTAGCCGTGGTGGGATAGGAGTCAGTACAAATGTTAAGTCGCAAACAAAGCCCTGGTGTAGTTCCTAATCAGCAGTGCGACACCTACGCATGGTTTTCGCAACGAGCCTGGGTAGAAATTGATTTAGGGGCATTGTCGTACAACGTGCAGCAATTGGTGCAGTTTTTATCACCGCGTACCCAGTTGATGGCAGTAGTAAAAGCTGATGCCTATGGACATGGAGCGGTAACAGTCGCCCAAACCGTAATCCAATCGGGAGCTAGTTGGCTGGGAGTCGCTACAGTTCCAGAAGCTATTCAATTGCGAGAAGGCGGGATTCAAGGGCCCATTTTGATTTTAGGGGCAACTCATACACCAGAGCAGATTCATGCGATCGCACACTGGAAACTTCAGCCCACCCTCTGTAGCCCTAAACAAGCTTTGGTATTTTCCGATATTCTAGAATCCATGAATCATGCTTCTCCAGTGCCAGTACACATCAAATTAGACACGGGAATGTCTAGGTTGGGAACTAATTGGCAGCAAGCAGGTGAATTTGTGCAATTAGTACAGCGCTTACCACATCTATCTATTGCCAGTATTTATTCTCATTTGGCAACAGCAGATGATCCTGATACAACGGTAATGGAAGAACAGCATAGACGATTTGAGGAAGCGATCGCCCAAATCAAAGCAATGGGAATTGAACCACCCTGTTTGCATTTGGCAAACTCGGCGGCTGCACTCACAAATCCGGCATTGCACTACGACATTGTGCGAGTAGGTTTAGCCGTTTACGGACTCTACCCAGCGCTGCATTTACAAAATGCGATCGACCTCAAGCCCGTTTTGCAACTTAAAGCACGAGTCACCCAAGTTAAAACAATTGCCGCCGGAACTGCTGTTAGCTACGGACATCAATTTATTGCCCCGCGTGAACTTCGCCTCGCTGTCGTGGGAATTGGCTATGCTGACGGTGTACCTCGCAGTCTTTCTAACAAAATGCAGGCGTTAATTCGCGGTCAGCGAGTACCGCAAATTGGGACAATTACAATGGATCAGTTGATGCTGGATGTAAGTGCCATACCCAATATCCAAGAAGGAGAAGTAGTCACTTTACTAGGAGAACAGGGAAAAGAACAAATTTCAGCGGACGATTGGGCAGAACAACTAAACACTATTTCGTGGGAAATTCTCTGCGGGTTCAAGCATCGTCTGCCTCGTATTGCAGTCATGTGATTGGGCA